>VBOK01000095.1 GCA_005877565.1 Nitrospirota bacterium | reverse complement strand
GGTGCAAGAGCCTCGTATACCTCATCGGAGTACATGCCACTTATTTTTGGACAATCCTCATAACGATCTCCTGAGAAATCCGGCCATTCAGGGGGATATGCAGGATTGCTCACGCAAGAAGCTAGAAACAGAAGCGACAGTAATAGTCTACCTCTCATGCTCCTCCAGGAAACTAATCAAATGCTTTCTACGCAGCAGGCAAGGTCGACTCTTAGCTTTCGCAAAAATAAATCTGTCCAGGATTATTTCATACGATTAACGAATAACGCTTTACGTATAACGAATATCAGATGTCGTCAACTGTGTTCAGCACCTGCTCAAGACGGTCGTGCACGACCGTCAGGCGATGACGCACGGGATGGGACGGCGTGATTGTCTCCGAGGAACGGATGGCGCGGGCCATGCGCTGCAATTCCGTCAAGAGTCGGCCGACCTCGTCGTGCTGGTTCTGGAGCGCCTGCGGCGGCGTCAGCGCTGCAAATTGCCGCTGCCAAGTCTGAAGCCGCCGGCTTCCGTAATCCAGCGTGTCGGCAATCTCGCCGGTCCGTCGCTCGCTTCGATCAACGGCGGCCAGCATGACCTCGACTTGAGCCAGGCTGTTCTCAGCCAGATCCCGGACGTTGCGGAGGTAGGCGCGGGCCTGCGGAGAAAGTGGTGGCGTTTGCGGAGAAGGAATGACGAGGGGCGCTGGTTTCGTGGCAGCGGGAACCTGAGCCCTTGACGAAGAAGGTTTTTGCGGCAGAGCCCTGAGTCCGGCATCAGGCTCGCGCGTCGAAAGATACTGGACCCCTGCCATGATCACCAGCGCGGCCACGCAGGCGGCCACGATCAGCGACCGGCGGGTCTCCAACAGATGGCGCCTCGACTCCGTGCGATCGACGACCGGCTTCACCTTGGGCAGGCTCCTGTGATGACGCTGCTCATGCCCGGCTGGCTTCCCGTCCGGCGCGCTCTCGCAGCGCCTCCAGCCGGCGCGTGTTCTCCTCGAGCTTGGGCAATTGATACTTGCGATCGATGGCCACCACGCGCTCCAGCAGCTCAGCCGCCTCGGCGATCTTCCCTTCTTCCTCCCTGATCCCGGCGAGCAGGTAACAGGCCCCGGCCACGCGCAGTTCATCGCGCAGACGCCGGCTGATCCCGAGACTGGTCAGCGCGCACGCGGCCGCGTCTTCGTATCGCTTGCGCAGTACATAGGTCTTGCCGATCATCCGGTAGGCATCCGCCACGCCGGCTTGATTGCCGAGCCGGCGCATCAGCGTAAGCGAGCGCTCGTAGTGTGCGAGCGCCTGCTCGTAGTCCCCCGTCTCGCGGGCCACCAGACCAAGATTGGAGTACAGCACCGCGAGGGCCGCGTCATCGCCCGCCCGGATCAGCAGGTCGAGCGCCTCGAGGTAGTAAGCTCGCGCCCGCTCCCATTCGCCGGCGTCGGTGCGCAAGTTGCCCAGATTCGCCAGCGTGGTGCCGATGCCCCGCTCATCGCCGAGGATCTTCTGCAGCTCGAGCACTTCCTGATAGTACTGCTGCGCCTGCTCCCGCCGGCCACTGACCGCGCAGACATTGCCCAGGTTGCCCAAGGTGACCACCAGCGCGCGCCGGTCGCCGGACTGCCTGTCGCAGGTCAAGGCTCGTTGATAGGAGTCGTACGCTTCCGTGTAGAGGCCGCGTCCGAAGTACTCGTTGCCGATCTGATTGAGCTGGTCGGATGACGAGGTGGGCATGGGCTCCCGGTGCGATGTACGAGTCAGGACTCGATCGCCCGCCGCACCGCCTCCTTGGCTCCCGCATGGATCGAGGTCCCGTCACCGACCAGGACCGTGTCGAAATTGTATTTGAGCAGCCGTTTGAGGGATGCCTTGGCCTTGTTCACGTCGGCGAACCTGTCGGCCGGCAGCAGATTGAGTTGGCCGGCCGGTTTGCCGATCAGCGCGTCGCCGAGGATCAGGTAGCCTTTGCCCATGTCGAGGAACAGCGCCGATTCGCCGGGCGATTTCATGTCCTTGAGGTGAACGACCCAGAGCCCGCCCGGCAGCAGCTCGCCGTCTTTATAGGTCTTGTCGACGGGAATCTCCATCAAGGGCGCATCGGCCTCGGGCGCATAGACTTTCGCCTTGAAGTCACGCCGGCAGGCCTCGGCTTCCCGGACATGGTCCCGGTTCGTCAGCAGGATGTAGTCCACCGGGTGTCCCTTAAGGAGCGCAGTACGTTCGGCGGCCTCCATCGGCGGCGGGTCCACGAGGATGCAATGGTCGTTGACGGTGAGAAGCAACCCATTGAAGTCGAGCTGCTTCTCCTGGGAGAAGAAGGACCACTGTTGGATACCGGGCGCGATGGTCTTCATATTCACAAAACGTAGGGGCACGGCGCGCCGTGCCCCTACAGTTCAGATTGCCGCAAGGGCATTCTGGACTTCGCTGGTGACCTTTTTCAGGATGTCGGCGTCCTCCGGGAGATCGAGAATGTCCTCCTCGCTGACCGTCAAGAACTTGCGCTGGCCTGACTTGGTCAGGGAGATCAGAAACATGCCCCGGCTCGGCGTTACGGGAATGACGACCTCCACCGACGGGTCAATGCTCTTGACCAGCTTCACGAACTTCTCTTTCCCTTCGTCAAACTCGCCCATCAGAGCGCGCCTCCACTCTTGCCCGCGGCCAGCAGCTTCTCCACTTCGGCCTTGATCACCTCGGCCGCGCCGATCTCCATCGTTCCCACCCGCTGCCAGCGGATTATCCCCTCCTGGTCAATGATGTAGACATTGGGAATGAACCGTCCACCGCCGTAGAGTCTGTCGGTCTCCTTCTTGGGATCAACCATGTAGGGATAGGAAACCTTAACGGGAAACTCCTTGAGAAAGTCCTGCACCTTCTCCTTCGAGTTGCCGGCCGAATTCACGCCCAGGACCTGGACGTTCTTGTCCTGGAACGCCTGGTGGACCTTCTGCAACTCGGTCCCCTGGATCATGCACGGCTCGCAGATGTGGAAGAGGCCGAGCACCACCACCTTACCTTTATATTGGGCCAGACTGATCGTCTGGCCGTCGACGGTCTCCAGCGTGAAGTTCGGCGCCGGATCGCCTACCTTGAAGAAACCCTTCGCTTGCGCGGCGGCCGCCAGTAACCCTACCGCCAGGATCACTGGGACGATGCGATTGATGTAACCCATGGTATGTTCCTCCTGTCCAACACAAACATCTTAACATGCCGAAAAATTTGACGGCAATCGGAGGATTGGCTAGATCAGCCCGCGCTTCTGCAAATAATCCTTGTCGATCTTGATATCGTTCTGGCCTCCGCCCTCCCGGCCGGGCAAGAGTCGCTCGACGTACTTGCCGACGAGATCGGCTTCCAGGTTCACGGCATCGCCCACTTGCTTGATCCCGAGCGTCGTGACCTTGGCCGTGTGCGGAATGATGGTGACGCGGAATCCTCGATCGGTCACCTCGTTGAGGGTCAGGCTGATCCCGTCGACCGTGATCGATCCTTTCGGCACGCAATAGTGTAGGACCTCGCCGGGCGCTTCAATCATGAGCTGGAGCGCATCCGCCTCCTGGACGCGGGCGCGGATGGTCCCGATCGCATCCACATGGCCAGTCACCAGGTGCCCGCCGAGGCGGTCCCCCAGCCGCATGGCCCGCTCGAGGTTCACCGGATCGCCGGCTTTCAGCGAGCCCAGCGTGGTGATCTTCGCCGTCTCGGGTGAGAGGTCAGCTGTCATCTCCGTGCGGTCGAATCCGACCACTGTCAGGCACACGCCGTTCACCGTGACACTGTCCCCCACCTTCAGGCCCTCGAGGACAGTCTTCGCCAGGATCGAGACGCTGCTCCCCTGCCGCGTCTTGATGACTCCCTTGACGACTCCCATTTCCTCAATGATGCCGGTGAACATCCCGCCTCATTCTCCCATTGTCAGAGAGCCTAGTACGGTCCATCCACCCCGTCAAGAAGCCAACCCGACAGGACGTTCCGCTCCAACCGAGGCGCGGAACACGCCCGCCGCTACCAGGACCAATCCGGCGATGATCGGAAACGCCAGTTGGAAACCCAGTGCGCCGATCAGCACGCCCGACAGGATCGGTCCCGAGGCATGGCCGATGTCCATGATGGTGCCCTGCATGCCCATCGCCGACCCCAGCGTCTTGAGTTCCGATAGATCGGCGACGAGCGCCGCAGCCGACGCATTCACGATCGCCTCCCCGAAGCCGAAGAGCGCGGAGAGCGCCATCAGCCCCACAAACGGAGTGGTAAACGGGATCGCCGCCAGCGACCCGGCGCAGACCACGAGCCCCAGCAGGATCAGCGGACGCCGCCCGATCCGATCGGACGCCCAGCCCATCGTCGGTCTGGACGCGAACGAAGTCACGCTCTGGACGCCGAACAGCATCCCCGCTTGCGCCGCATCCAGCCCGATGCCGACCACATAAATCGGCAGGAACGCCATCAACGCGCCGTTCGCCACCTGGCGCGCGCCGTCGGTGGCGCTCGTTACCACGACCCGCACGTTCCCCAACACCGTCCTCGCCCCGCGGGCCATATCCCTGATCACCGCCGGCCGGTTAAAGCCGGCTGCTCGGTGATGTTCAACGTTATCCGTTATTCGTGAATCGTCAGACTCTGCACGTTTAACGTTTAACGTTTCACGTTTAACCTCCTCCCAACGATTAACGATTAACGATTCACGATTAACGTGACCAGGGACAGGTGGCAATCGCATCAGGAAAAAGAGCAACACGGCGACCACGCCCAGCGTGCCGGCTGTCACGAACGCGGCGGAAAATCCCCCGGTCAACAGGAGCCATCCGCCCAGCAGCGGACCAAGCATTGCTCCGGCCTGCGTCGCCGCCGTGTACGCCCCATAGGCGGCACCACGCGCCTCTCGACGCAGGTCAGCCACAACCGCCAGGGCGATCGGCGCGAACACCGCAGTCGCCATACCGTGAACGAAGCGCAGCGCAATCAGCCACGGTACATCTGTGACCAGCAGGTAGCAGAACGGCGGGAGGGCGAAGGCCAGCAGACCAACCAGCAGGAGCCAGCGGCGGTCATACAGATCCGAGAGCGCCCCTGCCGGCCATTTGAGAAATACCCCCGTCAGCGTGGAGGCCGCGACGATGAAGCCGATGGCCTCCGGGCCGGCGCCCAGCGACTGGGCGAACAGCGAGAGCACGGGCATCCGGACGAGGTTGTAGCTGATGAAGGCGAAGAGCCCGACGCCGCACAGCAGGATGAATGGTCGCGCCAAGTCTGGCCTCTTTAACGTGGCCTGCCTTCGACAAGGATGTCAGGGCCGACCAGCCTGACCGACGTCATTTTCAGCGGCAGCGCCTCACTGAGATTTTGGGGCGACTCTCCGCCGACCGCGCTGATCGCGTCCCGCCCTCCCAGGATCTTGGGCGCCAGGAAAAAGAGCACCCGGTCCACCACTCTTTCGCGCAGGGCCGAGGCGTTCACCTCCGCACCACCTTCAATCAACAGCGACGCGATCCCGCGCCGCCCCAATTCTTTCAGCAGGCCGCGCCACGCGACGCGCCTGTGTCGCGCCGGCAATACCACAACGTGAGCACCCTTCTTCTCGAGAGTCGCCCGCTTGGCCGGAGATCCGGATGTAGTGGTCACGATCAGCGTGGGCGCTTGACCGTCAGTGAGCAACTTCGCCGCCAAGGGAATGCTAAGAGAGGGATCCAGCACGACTCGTAGCGGTGCCCGTCCGCGTGGAGAACCCGTCCGGACCGTGAGGCTCGGATCGTCCGCCAGGACGGTCCCGATGCCCACCAGGATCGCATCCGAACGCGCGCGCAGGAGGTGCGCCATTTCCCGGGCCGAGGGGCTGGTGATCCAGCGGGACTCGCCCTTGGCCGTCGCAATCTTCCCGTCCAAGGTCGCCGCGACCTTCAACGTGACGAACGGCTGGCCGGTCGTGATCAGCCTGCGGTACGGCTCGATGAGCCGCTCGGCCTGCGCTGCCTCAACGCCTACTTTGACCTGTAGCTTGGCCCGCCGCAATGCGGCCAGCCCGCGACCACGGACCTGGGGATTCGGATCGCGAGTGGCCGCCACCACCCGCTTGATGCCACTCGCAATGATGAACGGAACGCACGGCGGCGTGCGCTTGTCGAGATGGCAGCAGGGCTCCAGCGTGACGTAGAGGGTCGCGCCCCGAGCGCGCCGTCCAGCCTGCCGCAGGGCCACTACCTCGGCATGGGGGCCGCCAGCGCGTTGGTGATACCCCGTTCCGACGACCTTGCCCTGGTGCACGATGACCGCGCCCACCGGGGGATTCGGGCTGGTCTGGCCGGCGCCATGCCAGGCAAGCGCAAGGGCTTGCGCCATGAACCGCTCGTCCTGCTCGCGAACTGGAGATTCTTTTCTTACTCCCATCGCAATCCACACGCTCAAGCGAAGATGACTAATAGTGTTCCCTCCCCCCTTGCGGGGGAGGGTGAGGGTGGGGGGTGACTGCATGCATCAGTGGTCCACCCCCACCTTCGTCCTCCCCCATCGAGGGGGAGGACATAAGCTTGAAGCGTTGTGTCCAGGTTCGGGCTACTTCCGCAGGCGTGATGTGCGCCGTACAACGCGATTGGCAAGCCGACGCTTAGCGGGTCGCACGGCGTTTCCATCCGAGGCTTCTTTGATGGCGGCCTGCGCCGCGGCAAGCCTCGCGATCGGCACCCGGTACGGCGAGCAACTGACATAGTCGAGACCGAGGATGTGACAGAAGGCGATGGACGCGGGATCTCCCCCATGCTCGCCGCAGATCCCCAGCTTGAGATCCGGCCGCGTCATCCGGCCCCGCTCGATCGCCAGTTTCATGAGGCCTCCCACCCCTTCCTGGTCGAGCGTGGCAAAGGGATCGGCGTCGAGGATGTTGTCGGGGGTCCCGCTGAGCCGCAGGCCGCAGGCCCGGCACTGCATGGTCTTCTGGTCCACCTCGCGGCTCAGGCACCGCGGGCAGCGGTCGCGCCGGTTCATGTAGAAGTCTGTGAACTTCGCGGCGTCGTCGCGGGAGAAGCCAAACGTCGTCTGGGTGAGGTCGTTCGTGCCGAACGAGAAGAAGTCCGCCTCGCGCGCGATCTTGTCGGCGGTGATCGCCGCGCGCGGCAGCTCGATCATGGTCCCGACGAGATAGGGAAACTTCGTCTGGTAGCGACGCATGGTGTCGGCGGCAACTTCCCGCACCAGGTCCTTCTGGGCCTTCATCTCGGCGGCCAGGCCGACCAGCGGGATCATGATCTCGGGCACGACCTTGATGCCTTCCCGCGTGACCTCGCAAGCCGCTTCCATGACAGCCTGGACCTGCATCCGGGTGATCTCCGGCATCGTGATGCCGAGGCGGCAGCCGCGGAGGCCCAGCATGGGGTTGAACTCGTGCAGTTCCTCGATGCGGGCCAGCAGTTTCTGCTTCTCGGCAATGCTCCCCGGGTCGGCCCGGTTCAACTCCATGCGCGCGATCTCCACCATCAGCTCCTCACGCTTGGGCAGAAACTCGTGCAGCGGGGGGTCCAGCAGGCGGATGGTCACCGGATAGCCCTTCATGGCGCGGTAGAGTCCGATGAAATCGCTCTTCTGCAGCGGCAGTAGCTTGGCCAGCTCGCGCTCACGGTCCTCACGGGTCTTGGTCAGGATCATCCGCTGCATGATCGGGACACGGTCCTCGGCGAAGAACATGTGCTCGGTCCGGCAGAGCCCGATGCCCGCTGCGCCGAAGCCGCGCGCGATGAGCGCCTGTTCCGGGATATCTGCATTGGCCCGCACGCCGAGCGTCCGGAACTCGTCGGCCCACTTAAGCAAGGTGGAGAAGTACCGGTATTTCTCTGACTCCTCTGGCTTGAGGTGCCCTTGAATGATCTGGATGATCTCGGATTCGACGACCGGGATCTCGCCCGCGTACACGGCGCCCGTGAAGCCATTGATGGAGAGAGCATCGCCTTCCTTGAGCGTGAGCGACCCGAAGCGGATCGTCGCATTGTCTCTTACGTCCAGTGCTTCGCAGCCCGCCACGCAGACTTTGCCCATCTGGCGCGCCACCACTGCCGCGTGGGAGGTCATGCCTCCCCTTGACGTCAGGAAGCCCACTGACGCATTCATGCCGTGGATGTCGTCGGGGCTGGTCTCGCGACGGACGAGGATCGCACGCTCGCCGCGCTCCTTCATCTCCACCGCCTTATCCGGCGTGAGCGCAATCTTGCCGGCCGCGGCGCCGGGTCCAGCGGGCAGGCCCTTGCCCACCGGCTGGTGCTTGCCTTCCTGTTTCGGATCAAAGATGGGATAGAGGTACTGCGCGAGCTGTTCCGGCCCGACGCGCATCACCGCCTCGCGCTTGGTGATCACGCCTTCATTGACCAGATCCACCGCAATCCGCACGGCCGCGATGCCCGTGCGCTTCCCGACACGGGTCTGGAGCATGTACAGCTTGCCTTCCTGGATCGTGAACTCCAGGTCGAGCATGTCGCGGTAGTGACGCTCGAGCTTCTTATAGGTCTTCATGAGGTCCTGGTAGGCCTGCGGGAGCGGCTTCGCCAGGGCCTGGACCGGCAGCGGCGTGCGGATGCCGGCGACCACGTCCTCTCCCTGGGCGTTCAGCAGGCACTCGCCGAAAAAGTTCGGCATGCCCGTGGCGGGGTCCCGCGTGAAGGCCACGCCGGTTCCGCTGGTCTCCCCCAGGTTGCCGAACACCATCGCCACCACATTCACCGCCGTGCCCCAGTCATCGGGAATGTCATAGAGCCGCCGGTAGGTGACCGCCCGCGCCCCGTACCAGGAGTTGAACACCGCATTGATTCCCATCTTGAGCTGCTCGTACGGATCGTCCGGGAACTCATGCCCGGTCTCCTCCTTCACGATCCGCTTGTAGCGCGCGACCAGATCCTTCAACGCCGCGGCACCGAGATCGGTGTCATGGACCGCACCCGTCTCAGCCTTCTTCTCTTTCAGAACCTCCTCGAACCGCTCGCGCTTGAGGTCCATCACGACCGTGGAGAACATCGCGATAAATCGCCGGTAGGCGTCGTAGGCAAACCGCTCGTTGCTCGTCTTGCGGATCAGCCCCTGGACGGTCCGGTCGTTGAGCCCCAGATTGAGAGTCCCGGAGGATACTTCCTCTTGTTCTTGAAGTAGGCCACGCAGGCTTCGGTGCTGATCGTGAACCCCGCGGGGACCGGTACGTCCAGATTGGTCATCTCCGCCAGGCCGGCGCCCTTGCCGCCCAGCAGGTCCTTCATGTCCCCGTCCCCTTCCGCCTTGCCGTTGCCGAAGAAATAGACGTATTTCTTAGTGGCCACGATTCCCTCGTATCAAATCTAAATGATCGGTTGAACTATTCGCATATAACCTTCTTTGCCCTAAGCATTATTTCAGTTCGCTGCTGACCTTGGAAAAGTCTGCGTACTGACGGAAGAGGTTGCGCACACGGACCAGTAAGGCCAGTCGGTTGCGGCGGAGCGTTTCGTCGTCGACCATGACCATCACTCCGTTAAAGAAGGCGTCAATAGGGGCCTTGAGTTTGACCAACGCCTCGAGCGCGTCCTTGTATTTTGCATCCTTTATAAGTCCAGGCACTACATCTTCCGCCGCGCACACGGCCGTGTACAAGCTCTTTTCAACCGCTTCCTTCAACAACACGCCGTCAACTTTGTCCTCGACCTGGGTCTTCGTGATGTTTTCAGCTCGCTTGAAGGCGATCACGAGCGCCTCGAACTCCGGCCGGGTGGCAAAGGCCTGTAATACCCCGGCACGTGCCATGATGTCCTTCGGATCGAACGAGCCGGATTGCCACCGAGCCAGCACTGCCTCAACCAGATCACCACGCAGCTTGGCGACCTCCTGAGCATAATACCGCAACCGCTCGCTAAAAAAGGACCGAAGTTGATCCAGCGCCTTGTTATCAACTCCAATTCCCTGATCCCTCAGTAAGCCGAGCGTATATTCCACAGCCCAAAGCATGTCCATGTGCAAATCACCTTCTGCCAGGATCCTGACGACGGCATAGGCATGACGCCGGAGGGCGAACGGGTCCTGCGATCCGGACGGCACAAGCCCGACAGCGAAGAAAGCCGCGAGTGTATCCAGGCGGTCGGCCAGGGAAAGGACCTTGCCGGCCAAACTGTCGGGGATCGCATCCTCCGCAAAGCGGGGCAGGTAATGTTCCGCGATCGCGTCGGCCACCGCCTTGGGCTCGCCGTCATGCAAGGCGTACTCCCGTCCCATGATGCCCTGCAGGGTTGGGAACTCCCCGACCATGCCGGTCACGAGGTCGGCCTTGCAGAGCATGGCGGCACGTTGGCAGACGGAAAGGACATTGGGCAAGTTAAGTCTCCCAACCAGCTTGCCCGTCAGCTTTTCAATTCGATCTACTTTCTGATGGAGCGTCCCGATCTTCTGGTGGAAGGTCACCCCTTTGAGTTTCTCCTGCCGGCTATCCAGCCGTGTCTTGCGATCTTCGTCGAAGAAAAACTTGGCGTCCGCCAGGCGTGCTGCCAACACTCGCTCGTTACCGGTCCGAATCACAGCCTCGCTGCCGCGCATGTTGACCACGGCCACAAAGTTTGGCAGCAATTTGCCATCTTTGCCTACCAGCGAGAAATAGCCTTGATGTTCTTTCATCGCCGTCATGAGAACTTCCTTGGGAAGCGTCAGATACTTTCCGTCGAAGGAACCGACGAGGACCTGTGGCATTTCAACCGAGAAGACAGCTTGATCCAAGAGTGCCTCATCTTTATGCAGGAGCCCTTTCTTCTGCCTGGCGATCTTGTCCATTTGCGCGGCGATCATGGTCCGTCGACGGTCCTGATCCCCGATAACGCCGGCCTTCTCCAATGTCTTGTCGTACGATCGGAAGTCCTTGACGCAAAACGGTCGTCCCGGAGAGAGAAACCGATGGCCATAGGTGCTATCGCTCGCCGTCAACCCCGCAAACTGGAACCGGACGGGTTTCCCGCCGTAGAGGGCCAAGATCCAGCGAACCGGACGCGCGAATCGGACGTTTGTCTCGTTCCACCGCATCGCCTTCGGAAACGAAAGACCGCCCATCAACTCCGTGAGAAATCCGGGCAGTAACACCGTCGTCTTGCGACCGGGCTCCTTCTTCACGGCGAACAGGTAGTCACCTCTGGGCGTCGGTCGGACTTCCAGCGAAGTCACCGGCACACCCTGCGAACCCGCAAATCCGATCGCCGCCTTGGTTGGCTGGCCCTGGGCATCGAACCCGACGGCTTTGGACGGCCCCATCACTTCCGCGGAGATAGGTTCCTGGTGGTCCGCCAGTTCCTGCACCCAAAGCGTCAAACGACGGGGCGTCCCCAGGGTCTTGATCGTCCCGTGGTGGAGGCGAGCGTCTTTGAGCAGGTGGGCAGCCCGCTCTTTCAACTCGGCGAGCGCCGGCGGCACAAACTGCGAGGGCAATTCCTCGGTCCCGATCTCCAGCAGCAGTTCGTGAGCAGTGCCAGCCTTTCGTGTCATGCCTGTCCCTTTGCTACTCCAAGGTACCCTTCCGCGCAGAGCCTGGCGAGGCCACGGACACGAGCGATATAGGCGGTCCGTTCCGCCACGCTCAGGGCGCCGCGCGCATCGAGCAAATTGAAGAGATGGGAGGTCTTCACACAACAATCATACGCCGGCAGGACCAAGCCCTGTCCGGCCAGGCGTTTGCCCTCGGCCTCATAGGCTGTGAAGGTGGACATCAGCACTTTCACATCGGCGGCCTCGAAGTTGTATTTCGAGAACTGAACTTCGCCCTCATGGTGGATGTCGCCATAGGTCACGCGGTCCGTCCATTTCAGGTCAAAGACATTGTCCACGCCTTGCAGGTACATGGCGATCCGCTCAGTCCCGTAGGTGATCTCGGCCGAGATCGGATTCAGTTCGATCCCGCCCACCTCTTGGAAGTACGTGAACTGGGTGATCTCCATCCCGTCGAGCCGCACCTCCCACCCAAGTCCCCAGGCGCCCAGCGTGGGCGACTCCCAGTCGTCCTGCACAAACCGGATGTCGTGCTGCTTGGGGTTGATGCCGAGCGCGCGAAGGCTCTGGAGGTAGAGATCCTGGACATCGTCCGGCGAGGGTTTCAGGATGACCTGGTATTGGTAGTAGTGCTGGAGGCGGTTGGGGTTTTCTCCATACCGCCCGTCTGTGGGCCGCCGGCAAGGCTGCACGTAGGCCGTGCGCCAGGGGTCAGGGCCTAACACCTTGAGAAATGTGGCCGGATGGAACGTCCCCGCTCCGACTTCCAGGTCGTAGGGTTCGTGAATGACGCAACCTCGATCGGCCCAAAAATGATGCAAGGTAAGGAGCAGATTCTGAAGGGTCACACTTGCAGTCTCCTGATCAGAACAGCGGAGGGATTTCACCCTAACAAATGTCGCAAAAGATTGTCAATGAACGACGAGACCCCCGATTGACTGACTCGACGCCATTTGTTAGGCTCCAGTATGCGCATCAACCCGCTGCGTCTTACCCTGAATCCATACAATTAGGAGAGCGCTCTGTGCCAACGACATCCACGTCCGCTGACACCCTTGTCGCCGCGCTGTCACACCGCGCCGCCCGGCTGCGGATCCTGAGCGTTCGCGCCACGACCGAAGCCGGCAGCGGCCACCCGACCAGCTGCTGCTCGGCGGCTGACATCGTTGCGACCCTGTTCTTCTCGGTCATGCGGTTCGATCCACGCAACCCGAAGCATCCGAACAACGACCGGTTCGTCCTGTCCAAAGGCCACGCGGCGCCGCTGCTGTACGCGGCGTGGGCCGAAGCCGGCGCGTTCAATCCGGAGGAACTGTTGCGCATCAACGCCAAGTACCTGGACAAGTCGAGCTACCGCACGTACGTCCTGATGGGCGATGGCGAGTCCCTGGAGGGCTCCATCTGGGAGGCTGCCGAGATCGCCCGCCACTACCAGCTCGACAATCTCTGCGCGATCGTGGACATCAACCGTCTCGGCCAGAGCGACCCCACCCTTCTGCAGCACGATGTGGAGGCGTACCGCACGCGCTGGAGCGCGTTCGGCTGGAACGCCGTCCCCGTGGACGGGCACGATATCGACAAACTCTTGGACGCGTTCGCCCAGGCGGCCCGGACGAAAGGCCGGCCCACGGTCGTCCTGGCCCGCACGCTCAAGGGCAAGGGGATCTCGTTCGTTGAAGACAAGCCGGACTGGCACGGCAAGCCCTTGAAGAAAGGTGAGGAGGCCGACAAAGCTCTGGCCGAACTCAGCTCGAAGCTCCTGCCCACACCGCCGAAGGTGGAGATTCGCAAGCCGGATCCGATTGCTATCTCACCGGCGCCGGCCAAGCCGATCGCGCCTCCGGAATACGCCCCCACAGACTCAGTGGCCACGCGGGAGGCCTTCGGCGCGACCCTGGTCAAACTGGGCGAGGCGAATCCTCTGGTCGTCGTCCTCGACGCCGACGTAAAGAACTCGACGTTCACGGAGAAGTTCGCCAAGAAGCTCCCCGCGCGGTTCTTCGAGACCTGGATCGGCGAGCAGAACATGATCGGGATCGCGGTGGGCCTGGCGAGCCAGGGCAAGATTCCGTTTGCGGCCACCTTCGCCTGCTTTTTGACCCGGGCCTATGACTTCATCCGCATGGCTGCCATCAGCCGGTCGAACATCAAGCTCATGGGCTCACATGTCGGGGTCTCCATCGGCGAAGATGGACCGTCGCAGATGGGACTCGAGGATCTGGCCATGATGGCAGCGCAGCCAGGCGTCGTGGTGCTCTATCCGTCTGACGCCGTCTGCACGCACTGGCTGACCGCACAGGCCGCGGATCACAAAGGGATGGTCTACATCCGTACCGGGCGCCCCAAGACGCCCATCCTTTATAAGAACGATGAGCGGTTCACGATCGGCGGGTC
>VBOK01000094.1 GCA_005877565.1 Nitrospirota bacterium | reverse complement strand
TGATGTACTCAGGCGCCGTCGCGGGAGCGGTGTATAGCCGGGTCACGCTCCCTTCCACCGCAATTCTGGTCGGTCCCAACCACACGGGCTTTGGCCCGCCTCTCTCGGTCTATAGTGAGGGCGAATGGCTGTTGCCTGGCGGCTCGCTGACGGTCGCGGCGGACTTGGCCCGCTCGTTTCTGACGCGTTGCTCCCAGGCGCAGCCGGACCATGTCGCCCATCTCAGCGAGCACTGTCTCGAGGTCCAGCTCCCGTTCTTGCACGCGCTACGACCGGACATGCAGATCCTGCCCATCGTTCTCGGCTTCCGCGATCTCGAGACCTGCCGGGTCGTGGGCTCCGCGCTCGCCGCTGTGATCGCGGAAGCCGCCACGCCCCCGCTCCTCATCGCGAGCACCGATCTCACGCACTGCGGACCGGGCTTCGGCCAGTCGCCGCCTCCGGGGCTGACCGCCGAGGGCTTCGCCCACCAGCAGGACCGGTTGACAATCGAGGCCCTCCACGCGCTCGACGGGGAGCATCTCCACCAGACCGTCGAGACCCATCAGGTGACTATGTGCGGGTACGTGCCCGCCACCGCCGTGCTCTTCGCCGCCCGGACCTTGGGCGCACGCCAGGCGCAACTCGTACGCTACGCGACGTCGGCGGATGTCAGCGGCGACGTCCACCGCGTGGTCGGATACGCCGGCCTGATAATGCTATAATCCCCTTCCCAGGAGAACGCAGAACAAGTCCGTGCTGAAGGCGATCATCTTCGATTTCGACGGCGTCCTGGCTGACACCGAGCCGCTTCACTTCAAGATGTTCCAGCGGGTCTTGCACGAAGCAGGGCTCCCGCTCAGTGAACAGGACTATTACCAGAAGTACGTGGGCCTGGATGACAAAGGGTGTTTCCAGACCATCCTGTCTGCCCAAGGACGGCCCGCCTCGCCGGAGGCCGTTCGTCGCCTTGTCGAACGGAAAGCCGCCCTGATGCTCGAGCAGATCAAGACCACGCCAGTCATCTATCCGGGCATCGCGGACTTCATCAAGCGGGCGGCCGGCCGCTACCGCCTGGCGATCGTGTCGGGTGCACTGCGCCACGAGATCGAATTAATACTGAAGTCCGTCGGTCTGCGGTCCAGCTTCGAGCACATCACCGCAGCCGAGGACATCCGGAACGGGAAGCCCGATCCAGAAGGGTACCTGCACGCCTTGCAGACCCTGAACCGACGGGCGGCAGTCCAGGCGTCGGACTGCCTCGTCATTGAAGACACCATTGCCGGCATCCAGGCGGCCCATGCGGCCGGGTTGCGGTGCCTGGCGGTCTCCACGACCTACCCGGCCGACCAGCTCGCGGGCGCGGATGCCGTCGCGTCCACGCTGAAGGGGTACGATCTGGAAACCCTCGAGCGTCGGTTCTGGAGCTGACCATGCGCATCTGCTCCCTGCTCCCTGGGGCCACGGAAGTCGTGGCCGCCCTCGGCTTGGTGGACGACCTTGTGGCCATCAGCCACGAATGCGATTACCCGCCTGAAATCCGGCACAAGCCCGTGATCATCCGCAGTGCCGTGGACCCCCAGAAAACCAGCAGTCCGGCCATCGACCGGCAGGTCCGGGACGCACTCAAAAACGGGAGCGGTCTGTACCGCATCGACGAAGCCCTGCTGCGCCGGTTGGATCCGGACCTCATCATTACGCAGAGTCTCTGCGAAGTCTGCGCGGTGACGCCAAGCGAAGTCCAGCGGGCCCTGGCCGGGCTTAAGCGGACGCCACAACTCCTCGCACTCAATCCCAACTCCCTGGAGGACGTGTACCGCGACATCGAAGCCATCGGCAAAGCCACCGGACGGGATGGGCAAGCCCACCGGCTGGTCGACGTGCTGAAACGACGGGTCGCCACGGTGCAGGGCCAGGTCGACGGGGAGCGCCCCCGCCGGGTGATCTGCCTTGAATGGCTGGATCCGCTCTACTGCGCAGGCCACTGGGTGCCGGAGATGGTGCGATGGGCGGGGGGCGTGGATCTTCTGGCGGAAGCCGGCATCCCGTCCGCGGTCGTCTCCTGGGAGCGCGTCGTGGGCTGTCAGCCAGATGTGGTCGTGCTGATGCCCTGCGGCTTCAGCCTCGACCGGACGGCGACCGAACTGGACCTCCTGACCGCCCGCCCGGACTGGAAGGACCTGCCTGCCGTCCAAGCCGGCGCGGTCTATGCCGTCGAAGGGCCGGCGTACTTCAACCGCTCCGGCCCCCGCCTGGTGGACGGCGTGGAGCTGCTGGCCGCGCTGTTCCATCCCCACCGGTTTGGGCATCGCTTCCCGGACGGAGCGCGTAGGATCACATGACACCCTGGTCGGCCGGAATCCCGTTGCCATGACGAGCCAGGAAGCGCAGGCCTACTGCACCGCGCTCGCCAAGCGAAGCGGCAGCAACTTCTACTACTCGTTCTTCTTCCTTCCCCCGGACCGTCGCGACGCGATGCATGCGGTCTACGCCTTCTGCCGGGAGGTGGACAGCGTCGTGGACGAGCCGGAGCCTGGCTCGAACCCGCACGACCATCTGGCGCGCCGGCGCGAGGAGCTCGCCAGCCTGTACCGAACAGAGCGCAACACCGTGGCGACCCCCGCCCACCCACTCTCGCCCGTGATGACCTGCCTGGGGAGGCACATTCGGCGGCTGGACATCCCCTGGGAATACTTCGACAACATCATCGCGGGCGTGGAGATGGACCTCACCATCAAGCGCTACGCCACGTTTCGCGACCTCTACCAGTACTGCTATCGGGTCGCGTCGGCAGTCGGGCTCATCTGCCTGAAGATTTTCGGGGCCCGCACGCCCGAAGCCCAGACCTACGCCATCAACCTCGGCGTCGCCTTCCAGTTGACGAACATCCTGCGCGACCTGAAGACGGACGGCGCGCGCGGGCGCATCTACCTCCCGATGGAAGACCTGACGCGATTCGGGTACAGCGAGCAGGACCTCCTGGCCGGCGCCTACACACCGGCTTTCGTCAACCTGATGGAGTTCGAATGCCGTCGCGCCCAGGAGTACTATCGAGCCGCCGTGGCCGCGCTGCCCGAAGCCGACCGCCGCGCGCTGGCGCCCGCCGAAATCATGCGGGCGATCTATCACACCATCCTGGAACGCATCGAAGCCTGCCGCTACCGGGTGTTCAGTCGGCGCATCACGCTCTCGCCTCCGCACCGTCTCGCCGTCGCCCTAAAAGCCTGGCTGGCCTGCCGGTTGTCGGGACGACACTCCACGCCAGCCGGATTCGCAGCGAGGTAACGCCACGGGGCGCACCGTCATGCCCGATCGCGAGACCCTCAAAAACAACGAAGGGCAGGCGCCCCATGGGAATGCCTGCCCTTGCGCTGAACGAATGCTGTCGGTCTGGAGAGTTTACTTCTTCTCGAAGCTCCGCTCGTAGTTGATCACGTACCAGGCCTCTTCTTCCGTGATCGCCGTGCCGATCAGCGGTACCATCCCGGTCCCCGCGCTTCCGTTCTTGATCACCCAGAACATTTCGCCGTCGGTCCGGTTCTTGTGGAACTTCGGGTTCGTGAAGTCCCGCGGGGTAGGATTCAGGATCGCACCGGCCGGGCCATCGCCTTTGCCGCTCAGCCCATGGCAATTGAAGCACGTGCCCTTGCCTTCAAAGATCGCCTTCCCTTTCGCGATGTTCTCAGGCGTTTTCGCGACCGGGTTCTTCATCGCCTTGGCCGCGGCGCGCTGATCACCCGGTACGCGGGGGATCGTCGGGTCCCTCTCCTCGGCAAAAGCCACCGAGGCCACCATCGCGCAAACTGACATTGCAATCAGACCTGACTTCAGATAACCCATCTCACTCCTCCTTTTGGTTAAACTTTACCACTTTTAGGTTATATATCTGCTCGATAAAACAGGCCAAAAACCGCGCCACTATAACGTGGGCCCCTGTGAGTGTCAAGTTGTTTTGCGATCGCGCCGCCTACCGGTTGATGGCCCTGGTCGGGTCTACTTTGCTGCGGTCAAACGGCTCGGGGAAGTAGTCCGTGATCTGTCGCTGTGTAAAGCCGCCGCGCCCGTCCTCCAGCAACACCTCCAGCGACGGCGCGAACTCCCAGAGTATTTGACGGCAGGCGCCGCAGGGGGGACAGCCTCCGTTGGCTCCGCCTGCGATCGCGATCACCGTGAAGCCTCGCCTGCCCTCCGAGAGAGCCTTGAAGAGCGCGACCCGCTCTGCGCAGATCCCCAGGTACGTCGGGCTTTCGATGTTGCACCCCGTGAACACGGAGCCGTCGTCGCACAGGAGCGCGGCCCCCACCCTGAACTTGGACGATGGCGCCACCGCCATCTCCATGGCCGCACGCGCCTTGGTCAGCAGTTCTGCTTTGTCCATCGTCTCTACAGGCGGCTGATGATGTCCCGCAACAGCCGTTCCATCAACGGCGCCTGTTGCAAGCCCATCGCCACAACTGCCTCGTGGGTTTTCCCACCCGGTCCCGGTCGACCGGCCATGTTCGTGACTAGGGAGAGGCCGAGCACCCGCAGTCCCAGAGACCGCGCCACGATCACTTCGGGGACCGTGGACATGCACACGACCTGCGCACCCAGCACCCGCAACATCTGCGCTTCCGCCAGAGTCTCGTACGTCGGACCAGTGACCGCGACGAGGGTGACGCGCTTCAGGAAGAGACCGTTCTTGCGCGCCACCTCTTCGGCCAACTGTAAGAGACCAGGGTCGTAGGCGTCAACCATCTCCACAAAGCGCTGTTCGGACGCGCCGATCCCGATGAGCGGATTGTCCCCCATCAAGTTCAGGTGATCGGCGATCAAGACTACCTCGCCCGGCTCAACCCCCTGCAATCCACCGGACGCGTTGGTGATCACCAAGCTCTTCACGCCCCACGCTGCGAGGACGCGCACGGGAAAGGTCACCTCCTCGAGCGACCAGCCCTCATAGCGATGGGCGCGGCCCTGCAGGATGGCCGTAAGTGGCCCCCAGGCTGTGTCAATGACCAGATCGCCCGCATGCCCTTCCACGGAACATCGGGGAAAGCCGGGAATCTCCGCATAGGGGATGATCGTCGCCGTCCGGCGGCGCTCCGCGATCGACCCCCATCCTGAACCCAACACCAGCCCCACCGCGGGCGTTCCGGCGCAGCGGCCCCGCACTGTCCTCACAGCCTCCTCGACGCGCTCCTTCATGGACAGTCCCGCAGGCATCTGAAGCGCACCCGGCCTCAGGGCGTGAAGACGATTTCCCTGACGACTTGGCCCTTGACCCCGAATGGGCCCTGGAGCTTCCCGTTGAGCATCACGCGGACCCCCCCGGCGTTGCCGAGCGTCAGCGCCAGCCGCTCCTGAGCCTTCCACCGGACTCGGTCGCCGGGATTCAACAGCACTTCCTGGGGAGCGGCACGGTCGGTCTGCACCTTGACCCAGCACCGCTCGACGGCCTCGACGTCCAGGACCATCTTCTTCCGGTCGTCAGGAGCGACTCCTTCGAGTGGCAGCGCGCCGGAGAAATTGCGCTCGACCTCGAGCGGGCCAGGAGAAGAACGGGGCGCGGGCTCGTTCACCGGCTCCGCCGGTTCCGCCGGCGGAGACGTGGGCGCTGGTACCTGCTGGGAGGCTGGGGGAATCGGCTCGGAGTCAGGCAGACGTTCGGACCGGTCGCGGTCCCGCCCGATGAGCACGAACAAGAGGAGCAGCGCGACGCCGACCACCCCGACCACGAGGTTGCGGTTGACCTTTTTGCGGCGCTCTTCCTCCTCTAATTGCAGCCTGAGGGTCTCCCGTTCCGCGCGCTTGGCGTAGAATTGGCCGCCCGACTCGTCGAATTTTCGGACGACCGCGGCCTCGTCCAAGCCCAAGATGCGGGCATAGGATCGCACGAACCCCTTGGCGAAGACTTCGTCCGGCAGGCGCGAGTAGTTGTTTTCCTCGACCGCCCTCAGGTACTGCGGCAGGATGCGGGTCCGGGCTGCCGCCTCTTCCAACGTCAAGCCCTTCGCCTCGCGGGCCCGCTGAAAATATTCGCCCAATGAGTCTGCCATACATCCCCTGCTCGATTCGCTGCGAACTCAACCCACGGTCGTCATCGAAGCTGCTTCATCATCTTGGCTGCCTCCGCGCCGGCGGTGCCCTGCGGGTCCAAGGCCTTGACCTGGGCGAACGCCTCACGGGCCTTGCTGTCCTCGCCTTGCTGCATATACAGCCTCCCCAACTCGAGATAGACCAGCGCGCGTGGCACATTCGGGGGGTCGATCTTCAAGGCGTCCTGGTAGGCCCGGATGGCGCCGGGTATGTCGCCCTGCTGGTGCAGGGCCATACCGAGGTTGACGTACGCCTTGTCCGGCGTCGCATAAAGCGGCAGCATGACCGCCTTCCTGAGCACCTCGATCGCCTCCGGCAGGCGAGACAGGAGGACCAAGGTCCTTCCCAGAAAATTGAGAGCGTCACCGTTGTTCGGGTCGAGCTTGAAGCACGTGCGGAATTCGCCTTCGGCACTGCCATACTCTCCCCGAAGGAAGTAGACCGAGCCCAGAGCATAGAGCCCTCCGACTCTCGCTCACTCTTCTTGATCGTCTCCACGCTGACACAGCCGGTCAGGAAACTGCCGGTCACAAAGACCACCAGTATGCGCGCCCACCCACCGCCGGGTCCGAGACGACCGCACTCAGCCATAGCCTCTTCCTCCTTAGATGTCCTCGAAGAACGTGAGCCGCTTGAATGCCTTGAACCGGTCTTCTATTTCCTTGTAGTCCAACTGGCGTAGTCGATCAAGACTGAACTCTTCGACCGCAAAGGAGGCCATCACGCTCCCGAAGACGACGGCCCGGCAGAAGGCCTCTTCGCTGAGATTGCCCGTGCTTGCCAGGTATCCCATGAAGCCGCCGGCGAAGCAGTCCCCGGCGCCGGTCGGGTCCTTCACCTGCTCGAGCGGGAACGCGGGGGCGGCGAAAACGCGAGCCCGGCTGAACATCAGAGCGCCGTACTCGCCGCGCTTCACGATCAGCGTTGCGGGCCCGGCCTCCCGGACCGTGCGTGCCACCTTCACGAGATTCGGATCGCCCCCCAGCGCGCGGGCCTCCCCGTCGTTGATAATGAGCACGTCCACATCCTTGAGGAGACGAAAGAGCG
>VBOK01000093.1 GCA_005877565.1 Nitrospirota bacterium | reverse complement strand
AGGCCACGAAGTTGATGTTCGTGGCGTTCAGCATCAGCTCGATGGACAGGAGGATCATGATGATGTTTCGCCGGATCAGCACGCCGACGACGCCGGTGACGAAGACGATCGCGCTGAGGATCATGTAGGAGGACAGCGGCGTCATCGGACTATTTGGACTCCCCCATTATTCCCTTCTTGGCCATGAGGATGGCGCCGATCATGGCCACCAGGAGGATCAGCGAGGCGACCTCGAAGGGGAACAGGTAGGTGGTGTAGAGGGCGCGCCCGACCATCTCGGTGTTGCCAGCGGCGGCCGCGGACGTCGTCCGCTCGCGGATGGGTTCCTCCGGCAGCCCCGCCGCGCTCACGATGTACACGACCTCGGCAAGGGCCACCAGGCCGAGTCCCATCCCCAGGCGGAACTGCCGCTGATAGGAGTCGTCCTCTTTGACGTTCAGGAGCATCACGACGAACAGGTAGAGCACGAGGATCGCACCGGCATAGACGATGAGCTGGACTGCCGCCAGGAACTCGGCGTGCAGCGTCACGAACAGGCCCGCGATGTGGAAGAACATCACGAGGAGCGCGATCACGCTGGACACGGGCTTGCGCAGCGCCACCACGAGGATGGCGCTAAGGGCGATCACGGTCCCGAAGTAGAGAAAGGACAGGCTGCCCACGACGGCGTCCCTGTCCCCTTACGATTCTTTGGGGGGCAGGTTCTTGTGGCCGATGTTGAAATAGGCCACGTTGGGGTGCTGGAATTCCAGCTTCTTTTCGCGGACCGGGAAGTTGCGGTCGCCGAGCGCCAGGAGTTGCTCTTTATTGAGGCGCAGGTCGCGCTTGTTGTACTTGGCCCACTCGTACTCCGTGGTCATCGCCAGCGCGTCCACTGGGCACGCCTGCACGCACAGGCCGCAGAACAGGCAGCGGGTCATGTCCATGTAGTATTCCTTGGCGTAGCGCTTCATCGGTTCGCCTTCGACCTCGCTGCTGATGACCGTGATGACGCGGGACGGGCAGGCGGACTCGCAGAGGTCGCAGCCAACGCACTTATCCGTGCCGTCGTCGTAGCGGAGCAGGGCGATCATGCCGCGGTAGGTGCCGGGCAGCTCCCGCTTCTCGTGCGGGTATTGCAGGGTGATGGCCTTGCGGTTGCGGAGAATGATCCGCTGGATGAGCACCGTGATCGTGGCTTTCATCCCCACCAGGATCTCGTAGAAGGTAAGTGTCTTGACCCACTGCGCGACGGCCATGCTGTTCGTGCTCCTCAATCCCTCAGGAAGTACACGACGATCGAGGTGATGACGATGTTCCCCAGCGCCAGGGGCAGCATCACCTTCCACCCGAAGCGCATGAGTTGGTCGTACCGCAGGCGCGGCAGCGTGGCGCGGAGCCAGAAGAACAGGAACAGGAAGGCGTACACCTTCACCGTGAACCAGGCAACACCCTCGATCCAGGAGAGATTGTCCGGCAGCCGGGTGCCGGGGTACGGCGCGTGGTACCCGCCGAGGAACAGGACCGAGGCGATGCAGGAGACCAGGATCATGTTCGCGTATTCCGCCATGAAGAAGAAGGCGAAGCGCATCCCGCTGTATTCGGTCATCCAGCCGGCCACCAACTCGCTTTCCGCCTCCGGCAGGTCGAAGGGGAGGCGGTTCGTCTCCGCCACCGCCGAGATTATATACACGACGAAGGCGACGATCTGGGTTACGGGGAACCACCACCAGATTCCTCCTCCATGCCCCATGCCGATGATGTTCCAGTTCAGGATCGACCCGGCCTGTTTCTCAGCGATCGTGACCATGCTGAGCGAGCCCGAGAGGATCAGGACGCCGATGATCGCCAGCCCGATGTTCAGCTCGTAGCTGATCACCTGCGCTGCCGAGCGCAGCCCTCCGAGCAGGGAATATTTGTTGTTGGAGGCCCAGCCGCCCAGGATGACCCCATAGGCGCCGATCGAGACGAAGGCCAGGATGTAGAGGATTCCGATGTTGATGTCGGTGATGATGAACGGCTTGATCGTCACGCCGAACAGTTCGATCTCGCGGTTGGGCCCGTAGGGCACGACTGCGAAGCCGATGAAGGCCGGCACGAGCGAGAGGATCGGGGCCAGCGAGAAGAGAAATCGGTTCGCGCCGGCGGGGATGATGTCCTCCTTGAAGAAGAGCTTGATCCCGTCGGCGATCGGCTGCAGGGTTCCGTACGGGCCCACTTCCATCGGCCCCATGCGGTCCTGCATCCAGCTCAAGACTTTCCGCTCGGCCAGAGTCAGAAAGGCCACGGTGAGCAGGACAACGCCCATGACCACCGCGATCTTGACCACCGCCGCCCCGGCGAAGACCAGCATTTCCATCCGTTACTTCCCTCCGCCCCCTCCCGCACCCACCTTCTCGACTGTGACGATGACCTGCTTGCCATACGGCACGCCCGTCACCGGGTCGGGCGTGACGGCGAGGAGGGAAGCGAGGTCCTCACGGAACGACTCCGGGTAGAACAGCGTGCCTGCCGGGATGCGGCCCAGCATCATGACCGGCACACTCGCCTCGCCGGCCGCGGAGCGGAGCCGCACGCGATCGCCTTCGGCGAGCCCAAGGCGTTCTGCGTCGGCCGGATTCATGATGAGCTTGCCTTCCTTCTGGATTTCCAGCAGGCCCTTGGCCTTAGTGGACATCGCGCCCGAGTGGAAGAGGGTCTGCCCGACCCGTAAATGCCAGGCATGGCCGTTGGATTTGGGAGATGGCGTGGCGTGGTAGCGGGTCGCGAGGTCGTCCGCGAACCCGCCGCTGGCGTACTGCTCCACGGTCCAGCTGTCCACGCGGGCGGGTTCGGGCGTTGCGCCCAGAATCCGGTAGCCGGGGATGGCCGAGCGGATCTCCTTCAGGATCTCCTTCGCATCGCCGTATTCGAGCGGGTAGCCCATCAGGACGGAGAGGGACGACAAGATCTCCCAGTCCGGCCGGCTGTCGCCGATCGGGTCAAGCCCTTGCCGGACCTTCTGCACCGAGCCCTCCGAGTTCGTGAACGTCCCGTTCTTCTCGGCGTAGGAGCACGCCGGCAGCACGACGTCGGCCAGCTTGGCGGTCTCCGTCAGGAACAGCTCCTGCACGACCAGCAGCTCCAGCTTCTCCAGAGCCTCGGCGACTTTCACGGAGGCCGGCAGACTCCGGACCGGGTTCTCGCCGACGATGATCATCGCCTTGAGCTTCCCGCTGCGCGACGCTTCGATCATCTGGATCAGGCGCATCCCTTTCGCGGCCGGCGGCTCCTCTTTCCAGACCTCTGCGAGCAGGCTCCGCGCCGCCGGATCAGCAATGTCGGTCGGACCGGGCAGGTACTCGGCCATCGCGCCCATCTCGACGGCGCCCTGCTCGTTGTTCTCCTCGGTGAGTGGTGCGAGCCCCCAGCCAGGCTGGGTCAGCTTGCCAATGAGCAGCAGGAAGTCCATGAGATTCACGGTCGCCTCATAGCCACCTGCAGCTTGCAGCAGGTCCTGTCCGATCAGGATCACTCCCCGGCGGCGCGCGCCGGCGAAGGTTCTGACCATCGCCCGGAGCGTGGCTTCGTCCACGTCGCTCGGATATGGCAGGGCGGTCGCTGCCGCGCGGACGCGCGAGACGAACTCGCCGGCGCGTGCGGTGAGGCCGGCATCCACGAGGTTCTCGTCGAAGGCGGCCTTGACGAGGCCCTGGACGGCGGCGCCGTGGCGGCCGACCGGAATCGTGAGGTGCTTTGCCGACAGGTTCGTGACGTTGCTAGTGGTGTCGATCGACGGCGTGAGCGTCTCGAGCGTGAGGAGCGCCGCGCCGCGCTTCTTCACGGCCTCCTTCACCTTCAACCCGACGATCGGATTGGCGGCCGTGACCTGCGTGCCGATGAGCAGGAGGACGTCGGCCTGCACGAGGTCCTCGTAGGAGACCGTCCAGCGGTTGGTCCCCTGCACGCGGCGCAGCGCGCGGGCCGCGTTCACGTGCCCATAGCGGGGCGTGCTGTCCAGATGGTTCGAGCCGATCGTCAGGCGCATGAACTTCTGGAAGACGTACAGGTCCTCGTTGGTGCAGCGGGCCGAGATGAGCCCACCAATGGCTTCGGCGCCGTGCGCCAGCTTCAACTGCGTCAACCGCTCGGCGAGCACGGGGAGCACCTCGTCCCACGTGGCGGGGTGCAACTGGCCGTCCGCCTGCCGGATCAGCGGGCTCGTGAGCCGGTCCTGGTGGGTGACGTACTGGTAGCCGAAGAAGCCCCGCGCGCACAGGTCGCCGTTGTTGCGGCCTTCGCCGTAGGCCGACATGACCTCGACGACTTTCTGGTCGCGCGTCTGGAGGATCAGCGCGCACCCGTCGCCGCAATACCCACAGGTGCTGTCCGCTCGCTTCATCATCCAGGGGCGGAACTCGTACATCGAGAGCCGGCTCGTGATCGCGCCCACCGGGCAGATCTGCACGCAGCCCCCGCAGAACTCGCAGTCCAACTGGTGCCCCGCGAAGTGCACGATCTCGGTCATCGTGCTCCGGCCGGCGTTGCCCAGCGCCTTGACGTCCATGACTTGGTCGCAGTACCGCACGCAGCGCAGGCAGGAGACGCAGCGGTTCATCTCCTTCTCGATCAGCGGGCTGAAGAACTCCTTTTGATACACGCGCTTGGTGTCGCTGAAGACGCTGGTGGTGGGCGTGTACTGGTGCGAGAAGTCCTGGAGGTCGCAGCGCCCGCCCTGGTCGCAGATGGGGCAGTCGAGCGGATGGTTCGCCAGGATGAATTCCAGCACAGACTGGTGGGCTTCGTTCACGACGGGCGTGTTGGTCCGGACCACCATGCCCTCGGTGCACACCGTGCTGCAGGAGGTCTGCAGCTTCGGTATTTTTTCGATCTCGACCAGGCACATGCGGCAGTTGGCGTCGTATGTGAGCTTGGGGTGGTAGCAGAAGTGGGGGACCATGATCCCAAGCCGCCGGGCGGCCTCGATGACGAGGGTGCCCTTCTCCACCGCGATCGGCTTGCCGTCGATCAGGACATTGACCATGTCAGCCATGGCTGTTCCTAATGCCCCACGGTGATCAATTCGGGCGCGGGCTGCGGTCGGAACGGGCAGCGCTGCTCGCGGATATGCGCCTCGTACTCGTCCCGGAAATGCTGAAGCGTGCTGGTGATCGGAGCGATCTCCGCGTCGCCGAAGGCGCAGACCGTACGGCCTGCGATGTTACCGCACAGGCGGAGCAGGAGGTCCAGATCCTCTTGCCTGCCGCGGCCGTGCTCGATGCGTCGCAGGATCTGCAAGAGCCAGAGACTCCCTTCCCGGCACGGGGTGCACTTGCCGCAGGACTCATGGTTGAAGAACTGCAAGAGATTTTCCGCGGCCCAGACCATGCACGTGCCTTCTTCCATCACCGTGACCCCGCCAGACCCCAGCATGGACCCGGCCTGCGCGACTGATTCGAAATCCATCCTCACGTCCAGATGCGCCGGTGTCAGGAACGCCGCCGAGGCGCCGCCTGGGATGATGGCCTTGAGGGGCTTGTCTCCGCGCATGCCGCCGGCGATCTCATAGATCATCTCCCGGAAGGTGATACCCATCGGCACTTCGTAATTGCCCGGGCGTTTCACGTGCCCACTCAGGCAGAAGATGCGGGTCCCCGCGCTCTTGGGCGGGCGCCCGATCGAGGCGAACCACTCGGGGCCCCGGTTCACGATATGCGGGACGTTCGCCAGCGTCTCTACGTTGTTCACCACCGTTGGCTGCTGAAACAACCCATGCGTGGCGGGAAACGGTGGCTTGGTGCGCGGCAGGCCCCGCTTCCCTTCCATGGATTCCAGCAAGGCGGTCTCCTCCCCGCAAATGTACGCGCCGGCGCCGCGGTGCATGAAAATGTCCAGGGCGAATCCAGAGCCCAGGATGTTGGGACCCAGATAGCCGGCCCGGTAGGCTTCCGCGACAGCATTTTCTAAGATCTTGGCGCCGAGGACGAACTCCCCACGGATATAAATGTAGGCGACATGCGTGCTGATCGCGTAGGCTGCGAGGATCACGCCCTCGATCATCTGATGAGGGTCGCGCTCCATCAACTGGCGATCCTTGAAGGTGCCAGGCTCGCTCTCGTCGGCGTTGCAGATCAGGTAGCGCGGGCCAGGGCGGTCTTTCGGGATGAAGGACCACTTCACGCCGGTGGGGAAGCCGGCCCCGCCCCGTCCACGCAGCCCGGATTTCTTGACCATCTCGATGATGTCCGCTGGCGCGGTCTTGCCTAGCACTTTCCGCAACGCCTGGTAGCCGCCTGCGCGCTCGTAATCGGCCAGCGAGCCGGTGTAGCCGGGCTGCATCATGTTCTTGATTAAAATGGGGTCAGACTCCATTTTTGACTCTCTTATTGGAGTCTTTGGCGAGAAAATGGAGTCTGACCCCATTTTTGCCGGTGTCGGGAACATGAACGGTCCCGACGCCAGCTGGCTCTTCCCGTCGCGCTTCAGGTCGTCCAGGATGCGGTTCACCTTCTCCTGTGTCAGTTGTTCGAAGTAGTCGTCGTTCACCTGCATCATCGGACCGGTCCCGCAGGAGGCGAGGCACTCCACCGTGTTCAGTGTGAATAGGCCGTCCGGGGCCGTCTGGCCGGGCTTGATGCCGAGCTTCGCGTGGATCCACCCCAGGAGTTGCTCCGTGCCCACGAGCGCGCACATCAGCGAGCGGCAGACCTGAATGTGGAACTTGCCGATCGGCTGGCGGTTGAACATCGTGTAGAACGTCACGTTCTCATAGACTTGCGGAGGCGTAAGGCTCAGCAAGCCCGCGATCTCCTTCATTGCCGCCTCGGATACGTACCCGTGCTCCTCCTGCGCCAGCCAGAGCAGCGGCAGCAGGGCCGCGCGCTTCTCCGCGTAGCGCTCGAGGATGCCCGGGATCTTCTCCTGGGCGGTTTTCGAGAAGACGGAGCTCATCGGTCGCACTCTCCCATCACGATGTCGTAGGTGCCGAAGATCGTCACGGTGTCGGCTATGAGATAGCCGCGCGCCATGTGGTCGAACGCTCCCAGATGAACGAACGACGGCGAGCGGATCTTCAGACGATATGGTTTCGGCTCGCCGTCGCTGACGATGAAGAAGCCGAGTTCCCCTTTCGGCGCCTCCGAGGCGCAGTAGGTCTCGCCCTTGGGCGGCTTGAAGCCCTGCGTGAAGATGATGAAGTGGTGAATCAGGCTCTCCATGTCCCGCATCACCTTCTGCTTGGGCGGAGGGATGACCTGGGGCACGTCGGCGATGATCGGGCCGTCTGGCAGCAGTTGCAGGCACTGGCGGATGATCTTCGCGCTCTGCCGCATCTCCTCTAGGCGGACCCAGTACCTGTCGTAGGTGTCGCCGTTCTTCCCGATAGGGACTTCCCACTCCACCTTGTCATAGGCGCCGTACGGCTCCGCCTTGCGGACGTCGTAGGCGACGCCGGAGCCGCGCAGCACCGGGCCGGTGCAGCCGAAGTTGATGGCGTCCTCGGCGGAGATCACGGCGATGTTCTTAGTCCGTGCCAGCCAGATGCGGTTGGTGAGCAGGAGGTCGTCGTATTCGCGAAGGTGGTCCGGAAACGTGTCGAGGAAAGCGTGCAGCCTCTGGACGAGGTCTGGCGTGAAGTCGCTGTCCACGCCGCCGATCCGGTAGTAGTTCAGGGTCAGCCGTGCGCCGCAGAGCTTCTCGAACAGGTCCAGCAGGACCTCGCGTTCGCGGAAGGTCCAGAAGAAGACGGTCATGGCGCCGATGTCAAGGGCCTGGGTGCCGAGCCAGAAGAGGTGGCCGATGATCCGCTGCATCTCGGCGACAATCGTCCGGATGTACTCGGCGCGCGGGGGGACCGTGATGTTCAGCAGCTTCTCAACGGCCCGCACATAGGCGTAGTTGTTGGTCATCGAACAGACGTAATCGAGCCGGTCGGTGTGGGGGATGATCTGCTGATAGGTCAAGCCCTCGCACAGCTTCTCCACGCCGCGGTGCAGGTAGCCGAGGTCCGGCGTGGCTTTCACGATGCGCTCGCCCTCGAGCTCCAGCACCACGCGGAGCACCCCGTGCGTGGCCGGGTGCTGCGGTCCCATGTTGAGCAGGAGCTCTTCCTGTCGGCGCACGGGTTGTGCGTCTTCTGGCAATCCTTCGGCTTCCTTCAGGAAGGGGCGATGCTGCTCCTCTGGGATTTCGCCGGCGGCCACCGCCGGCGAGGCCGGCTCGTCGAGGCGCGGCAGGAACGGGAATGTGCTGCGCCAGCCCCGGCCTTCTGCGGGGAAGTCCTTGCGCAGCGGGTGCCCTTCCTCGTAGTCCTCGGGCAGGAGAATGCGGCGCAGGTCCGGGTGGCCGGCGAACGTGATGCCCATGAGGTCATAGACCTCGCGCTCGAGGAAGTTGGCGCCCTTCCAGACGGACGTGACCGTCGGAATGGTCGGATTGTCTTCCGGGACGCGGGCCTTGAGCCGAAGCCTGTGGTTGCGCGGCAACGACTTGAGCTGGTAGATCACCTCGAACCGGTCCTCGTCTTCCGGGTAGTCCACCGAGAGGATGTCCGAGAGCATATCGAAGGCCGTTTCGGGATCGTCGTGCAGGAACCGCGCGATTGCGGGCAGGGCCGACGGCTTCACTTGGGCGACGAGGTCCTTGTAGGGCCCCTCTTCGCGGACCGCGAGCACGGCGTCGGGGAACCGGTCCTTGAGCTTGGTGAGCAGCGGGTTCATTTCACGAGAACTTTTTCCTGCATCATCTTCTGTTGTAGCTTGATCAGCCCGTCCAGGAGCGCTTCAGGCCGCGGCGGGCAGCCGGGGACGTACACGTCCACCGGCACGATCTGATCCACCCCTTGCACCACGCTGTAGGAGTTGTAGTGGTTGCCGGATGTCGCGCAGGAGCCCATGGAGATGACGTAGCGGGGCTCCGGCATCTGGTCGTAGATGCGGCGGATGATCGGGGCCATCTTGCGGGTCACGGTGCCGGCCACGATCATCAGGTCCGACTGGCGGGGGGACGCCCGGAAGACTCCCGCCCCGAAGCGGTCGATGTCGTAGCGGGACGACACCGTCGCGATCATCTCGATGGCGCAACAGGCCAGCCCGAACGTCATCGGCCAGAGCGATCCCTTGCGGCACCAGTTGATGGCGGCGTCCAGGGTGGTCGTCACGATGTTGGCGTCCAATGACCGTTCCATCAGTCCCATTCCAGCGCCCCCTTCTTCCAGGCGTAGAAGTAGCCCACGAGCAGGATCGCGATGAAGACCAGCATCTCGATCAGGGCGAAGAGGCCGAGTTGCTTGAAGATGACGGCCCAGGGGAAGATGAACACCGTCTCGATGTCGAAGATCACGAACAGCATCGCAATAATATAGTATCGCATCGGGATCTTGGCGCGCGCGTCGTGAAAGACCGGCGCGCCGCTCTCGTAGGGCATGAGTTTGGCCTTATAGGGCCGCGAGGGCCGGACGAGATAGCCCGCCAGGAGGGAACCGACGCCGAAGGCGGCGGCGATCACCAGGAAAAAGAGAATCGGCAGGTAGTTCTGGACGATCAGATCGGGCATCAGGGGGTCACACTTTCCAGGGGCGAGCCTGATCGCCGCTCCGGCAGCCGCAGGGCGTCCAGGAAGTACGGCCGTGACCGCAAGCCGTCGAGTTGGGGCGCGGACATGCCCTTGTGCTGGATCAAGATCTTGTACGTGGTGCCCATGCCGTCGGGCCGTAGCAGCTCGCGCATCGCGGCCGACTGGGACGACTCCGGATCCAGGCCGGCAAAGGCCGATTCGATGCCCAGGCCGATCAGGAAGTGCAACTGGTTCGTGAAGCCGGTCACTTCCAGGCCCGCGTCCTGTCCGGCCATGGCCAGGCTCGTGAAGTCCACATGCGCCGTCAGGTCCTGCTGGCCGACGCGAACGTACGGCGAGTCGGACACGGTGTGCCGGTAATAGCCGAGTAACGTGCCAGTCTTTCTCGCCGGCGCGAAGAGATCGGCGGCGGCGTGGCCGTAGTCAATGGTCACGATGAGGCCGCGGCGCAAGCGCGCACTGACCTGCCTCATCCACTTGAGCGCCTGCAGATTGACCTCCGCCTGCTGACCGACTTCCAGGCTGATTCCGATCCGCGCAAAATAGGCCTCCAGGTCAGGTGCAAAGGGCGGCGCCTCGATTTCGATGAAACGACCACTTAGAGCGGGAGGGGTGGGCGGCTCCCACCCTACGAAAATTTCCCTGAGACCCAATGGCCGTTTGACCACGCGGTGCACCGGGAATGCATCCACCAGTTCGTTGGAGAGAAACACGCCCGTGATCGAGGCAGCCGAAACTGCGTCCAGGCTCGGTACCCAGGCGATGCGCACACCCGCGTCCGTGAGTTCGCGCAGGCGCTGTTTCTGCGTTTCGACCATGGCTGGGCTCCGTTCCACCAGGAGGTACCGTAAGCGGGAGAGGAGTTCCGGATGATCGCGCCGATACGCGTTCAACAGATGTTTGGCGAGGAGTCCTTTGCCAGCCCCCATCTCCACGATCGTGAACTCGCCGGTGGGACTGATGGTGTCGGCCGCTTGCGCGATCTGCCGGCCGATCAACTCGGCGAAGACGGGATGCACGTCAAGACTCGTGTAGTAGTCCCCCTCGCGCCCGATGCGCGGTCCCGCCGTCATGTAGTAGCCGAACTCAGGATCGTAGAGCGCCGCCTCCATGAAGGCGGCAAAGGAGATGGGGCCGTCCCGCTCGATGCGGGCGACCAGTTTCTCCACAAGATCGGCATGACCGAGTTCCACAGGCGCTCCTCTGCAAACTTGTGACAAAATTTCCTGAAAGAGGGAGGGGTTACGATAGCCTAGGTCCTTCGGGTTAGTCAAGCCGAAACTCGTTGGTGGAACAAGGGGTTGGAGCGTCTTCAGGCACCAGAAAGAGCGGGTTTTTGTCTGCCTGGACGACGCTACTCGGCGATGTGGATCTTGTTGGGGCCCTCGGCCTTGGCTCGGTACATCGCCTCATCCGCCTTGCGCAGGAGCTCTTCCTTGCTCTGCGCGTGGTCGGGAAAACCAGCTATCCCGATGCTGGCGGTGAGGCGCGCCTTGATCCCTTCTTCGCTCAGGAAGGTGTGGGAGGTGATGGCCTCGTGGAGCCGTTCTGCCACGGCACGGGCCGTGGACACCGTCGTCTCCGGCAGGATTACCACGAACTCGTCGCCGCCGTAACGGGCCAGGATGTCCACGTCGCGGACGCTCTTCGTCATGATCTGGGCCAGCTCGGTCAGGCACTGGCTGCCCATCGGGTGGCCGTACTGGTCGTTGATCCTCTTGAAGTCGTCGAGGTCGAGAAAGATCAGCGCCATGATGGAGCCGTAACGCCGGCAGCGGCGCGCTTCTCGATCCAGCGCCTGGTCCAGGTACCGGGCGTTGTGGAGCTTCGTCAGTTCGTCGGTGACCCCGAGGCTAGCCGCCTGTTCCTGTAGATTCAACCGCTCCAGCGCAATCGAGGCCTGCTCGGCCAGATGGGTGAGGAGATGCAGGTCCTGGCGGTCGAAGGGCTTGCCGACCTTGTTCACCATTTCCAGCACCGCGGCAGGGCGTTTCCGGCTGAAGATCGGCACGCAGATGACGGATCGCGTGACGAAACGGGTCGCCCGGTCGATTTCGGGCAGGAAACGCCGGTCTTTCCGGGCCTCATTGGCCACGGCGGGCTTGCCATGCTGGGCGACCCACCCGATGATGCCCTGCCCGGATTTGATGCGAAAGCCCTTGAGTCGTCTGGATTTAGGGCCGCCGACCATGTCGAAGACCAGTTCGTGGGTGTCCGGATCGATCAGGAAGAGCGACCAGGCTTCGCACCGGACGAACGCCTTGGCCTTGTCGAAGATCACGCGCAGGACTGATTTGGGCTCGCGGGCGGAGACTATGGCGCGGGTCGTTTCGATCAGGAGGCGCAGCTCGCGCACCAGCGTGAAGGTCCGGTCCTGCACGCCGGAAGGCGACTTGCGCGGGGGAGTTCGTCTGCTGCTGGACTGCGGGAGTGTCGGCATAGCGTCGTCGGGCGCTCAGGCCCCGTGGCACTTCTTGTATTTCTTCCCGCTGCCGCACGGGCACGGGTCGTTCCGCCCGACTTTTTCGCCCGTTCGGCGCACGGTCTTGTCGCCGTTCCCGCCGCCGGTGTCCTCGCCGCGGTTCAGTTTCAACTGCGGCGGCCGGCGGGGGCGTGTTTGCACCGGGGGCGGCTGCTCGCCCTGCACGATCTGGACGCGGAACAAGTGTTCTAGCACATCCCGCTCGCACTGGTCCATCATCGCGGCGAACATGTCGAAGGCTTCCCGTTTGTACTCGATCAGCGGGTCCTTCTGGCCGTACCCGCGCAACCCGATGCCCTCTCGTAGGCTGTCCATGCCGAGCAGGTGGTCTTTCCACAGTGTGTCGATGGTGCGGAGCATGACCATCTTTTCCAGCTGCCGCAGAAGGTCTCGGCCGAGTTCACGCTCCTTGGCGGCGTAGGCCTCGTGGATCTTGCGGACCAACTCCTCGCGCAGGGCCTCGAAGCCCATGTCTTTGAGCTCGGCCACGCTGTCCTTGATGTCGATCGCGAACTGCGCGTAGACCGCGTCCGCGAGCCCCTTGAGATCCCACTCTTCCGCATAGGTCTCCTTGGGGCAGTAGACATCCAGCAGCGCGTCCAGGACTTCCTCGGCGCCTGCCTTGACGTCCTCGGAGAGGTCCTCGCCGCCCAGGATCATCCGCCGGCGCTCGTAGATGACCTCGCGCTGCTTGTTCAGCACGTCGTCGTAATCGAGGAGTTGCTTACGGATCTCGAAGTGGTGGGCTTCCACCTTCTTCTGGGCGTTCTCGATGGCGCGGGTCACCATCTTGGCCTCGATCGGGACGCCCTCCTCCATGCCGAGCTTGAGCATGATCTTGGAGATACGGTCGGAGCCGAAGATGCGGAGCAGGTCGTCTTCGAGGGACAGGTAGAAGCGGGATGAGCCGGGGTCGCCCTGGCGGCCGGCGCGGCCGCGTAGCTGGTTGTCGATGCGGCGGCTCTCATGCCGTTCGGTGCCCAGGATGTGCAGGCCGCCGAGGGAGACGACCTCCTTTTTCTCTTCCTCGCATTCGGCCCTGATCTGTTGTAGCAGCGCGGTCTGCCGCTCGGGAGGCATCTCCGGCTCGGCGTACAACGCTTTCTTGAAGAGAAAATCGGGATTGCCGCCGAGGAGGATGTCAGTCCCGCGGCCCGCCATGTTCGTTGCGATGGTGACGGCGCCTTTGCGGCCGGCCTGGGCGATGATCTCGGCTTCCTTCTCATGATGCTTGGCGTTCAAGACGTTGTGCTTGATGCCGTGCCGGACGAGATAGCCAGCCAGCCGTTCCGACTTCTCGATTGAGATGGTGCCCACCAGGACCGGCT
>VBOK01000259.1 GCA_005877565.1 Nitrospirota bacterium | reverse complement strand
CCAACCGAGGACGAGCTCAACCGGGCGTTCGAGCGGTTCAAGCGGCTGGCCGACCAGAAGAAGGAAATATACGAGGAGGACCTGGAGGCCATCATCAGTGAGGAGCTCCAGACGATTCCGGAGACCTACCGGCTCAAGTCGCTCTATGTCGAGAGCGGGACCGACAAGACGCCGACGGCGCGGATCGAACTGGAAATCGACGGGCAGGTCGTGCAGCAGACCGGCACCGGCGACGGCCCCGTGGACGCCGCCTACCGCACCATTGCGGCCATGACGAAGACCAAGAGCACGCTGGTGACATACGCCGTCAAGGCCATCACGGGCGGGACGGACGCGCAGGGCGAGGTGATGGTGAGGGTAGAGGAGGGGCCGAAGACGGTGACCGGCCACGGCGCCGACACCGACATCATCGTGGCGTCCGCCAAGGCCTACCTGAACGCGCTGAACAAGCTCGCGTATTGGAAATCCCGCAAAGGCGACGCGCCGAAGATCCACTACATCTGAGCGCTATTTAAACAGCTTCGTGAACCCGCCGAGGAATCCTTCCTTCTGCGTCACCTGCTCTAGCTCGCCGGCGTCGAGCCAGACGCCCTGGCAGTTCATGCAACGGTCGATCTTCACCCCCTTGTAATCGAGCTCCGCGAGCTGGTGCCCACACTTGGGGCAGTGCATGTAGTGGAGCTCTTTGAGCTTCCTCTTCTCCTCCTCGGCCATCTTGGCCTGGCGAGCTTCGGCTTCTTTTTTCATACGCTCGATGGCCTGCCGGGCGAAGTACTCCTCTTCCTTCTCGCTGGGCTTCTGTAATGAACCCATATGAGCTCCTTTCTTTATTGCACCCGCCCGCCCCAGGCGATGTTGCACCCACCCGCCCCGAGCCTGCCAAGACAGGCTCCTTACCCGTGGGACGCGCCCCTTCCCGTCAGTCGAGTTTCACGCGGCGGGAGCGGATCGCCAGGTAGATCGACCGACCGGCCTGCACGGCGACATAGACGAACAGCCCGATGAAGACGACATTCCAGCCCATCGCCTGCCACCGTTCGGGCGACGGGTTGTGCAGCACCAGGCCGAGGGCAATGTGGCCGCCGAGCCCGAAGCTCAGAGCGAAGATGATCCATTCCCGGGCGATGATTGCTTTGCGCGCTGGCGTCATGGCTTCCCCATACAAGAATTGGTGCGCTTCGTCAAGAAACGGCGTAGCGTTCTTGAATGGTGTGGAGCGCGTTCCTTATTTGGGAAGGCGATTACCTGTGTCGCGGCAACGCCTCTATTGGGAGAATGGCTAGAAGATCAACGAGTTGGGTCAGGGAACGAACTTGGCCATCGATGTTTTGCCTGGCATCCGGTTTGCCTATATTCTTTGTTGAAGCTTTGTCGGTTGGCGATGCGTCTGCTGCGGCGACGTCCTGGACCCATTGATCCTCAAGAACCGGCAGGGACGGCGTTCACTGCTCGTCCACCTACCCTAAAAGGCTTCTCCTGGTTGAAATCCACACCTAGTGGCTGAGGCGGTCCATCCTGCAGATCTCGGCCACCAGCATATCTCTTTGATTTTCTGAGATCTTTCCTTGAATCTTCATGGCACTTATCCTGCTTAATTAAGTAGAGCTTCCCGTCTGCCTGGGTTGAACAGGTGGCTCACGAAGGTTATTAATAAGCTACGCCCACTGATGAGAGGAAGTCCGATGTACATCCTGAACAAATGCGAGTTGGCGGGGCTTGTGCTGGCCCTCGTGCTCTTTGGCCTGCCTTCGGCGAGCCCGGCGTGGATCTTTGGCGATGTGGTGACGATTGAGCAATTGAGCTTCCGCCCTGATTCGATCAAAGTCCCCGGCGATAGCTTCGCCGTCCTGGTGGTGCAGAACCGGGAAGATGGCCCGATTCTGCACGAGGTCACTTCCCAGAGCCTCTTTGAATCGGGAACCCTCATTCAGGTCATGGGAACCGGGAAAGTCGAATACAGCGGGAAGCGCGTGTCCCGAATCCTCCTCTATCCCGGCGAGGAAGTGGTGATTTGGTTCTACGCCGAGAAGGGGCGGACCTACCCGTTCCAGTGTAATATCAACGGCCACGCCATGCAGGGGGTGGTGTAGAGCGGCTGATTGGGCTCCTTCGCCGCGGTGGAAATCATCTCACAGTTGGGGTAGGATGATGCCGCCAGTAGCAGCATACGGGAGGGCCACGATGAGTCGCGACTTCTCCGCAACAGAGTTTCGGGACTCTGAGGCGAGTCCACGTACCCTGTCTTCCACGCTGCCTGAAGGTGAGCCCTGCGACATCTGCGGCTTCCTCATGCTGGACGTGCATTGCAAGCTGGTCTGCCGCCACTGCGGGTTCATGCGGGACTGTTCGGATCCCTGAGCGGGGATAGCGACATGGCTAAACAACCGAAAGACCCCACGCCGGACGAATCCAAGAAGAAGAAAAAAGAGCTCGACATCGTCCCTCATCCGTCGGAGCAGGAAGACATCTCCGACGAGATGGAAGACCTCTTCGAGGAAGAGATCGTCAAGCACCAGCACGGGCACGCCGAGCCTGAAGGCGACTGACGCTCGTCCATTATTCCCCCATGCTCAAGGAGATGATCGAGGAGGTCGCGAAGGCCAACGAAGGCTTCTATGAGGCCTTCGAGAGCCTCGACATCAAGAAGA
>VBOK01000080.1 GCA_005877565.1 Nitrospirota bacterium | reverse complement strand
CCAAAGGATCGCGCCATAACGACCGGCACCGGCCGAGACGGCCTGCAGGGCGGTGACGTTGATCTTCGCCGCGGCGAGCCTGCTCATGAGTTCGGCACCGGCTCCAGGGCGGTCATCCCCTTCGGCCAGGAAGCAGGCCTTGGGGCCCAGGACCTTGAGCTTGGCCTGCTTGGCCACAGCCTTGAAGGCAATCGGGTCGACCGGCACAAAATCGAGTTGTGCGCGACGGTTCCGAGGGAAACCAGAGAAGGCCATCAAATTCACGCCGGCATCGCGAAGCAAACTGAGGGCGCGGGCGCCTTCCCCTGCCTTGTCCGGAGCCGCCATTTTGAAATATGAAGCAATACGAACGTAATCTGCCATGGCTCCTCCTCCTTCACAATATCCACTGCCACCCGTGATCTTTTCGAGCCGTCATTTAACCAGATTTTTGTCGGTACAACAACTACGCATCAAGTCCTATCCGGACGGATAGGACCGTTCCGTGCTTGGCAGGTAGCCGTTGCCCCGGAACCACTGGATTGCGTCGCGGATGGCGGTCTCAACCGGGCTGCGGGGGTAGTCCAGCTCGCTTGAGCTCCGTTTGGGTGGTGTTCCAGTTGCCCAGGATGTAGCGCTCGCCGCGCCGCCCCCGCTCAGCCGCCCGCACCATCCCCACTGCCACGTCCCGGACGTCGATGACGTTGGCCTTGCCTGCGATGTACAGGGGCATCAATCGCCTCGCGATCATCAGGATCTGGGTCCCGCTTGTGGGCTTGCTGTCATAAGGACCGAAAAAGGCGGTCGGATTGACGACCACCGCCGGGAGCCCGATTCGCGCAGCGTCCAGAACCAGGTCCTCCATGGCCGCTTTGGCCATCAGGTAGGGATTGTTCGGAAACAGCGACCTGAAAGGACATGCTTCGGTCGCCAGCCCGCCGTCCGCCGGAAATCCGATGGTGGTCAGCGTGCTGGTGAAGACCAGCCGGCCCACCGAGGCATGCTGCGCGGCGGTCAAGAGATTTTGCGTCTCCATCAAGGCCTGGGCCGTGGCGACATTGGCCGGGATCGTCTTTGGAGGATAGTAGCTGGCGGTCTGGTAGATGACCTGGACGCCCGCACACGCGTGGGCCAGCGAATCGGGATCGCGCAGGTCCCCGAGCACGCGCTCCACGTTCAGACCATCCAGCGTCCGTGTGCTGCTCGTCGGGCGCACCAGCACACGGACCTGCTGCCCGTGGGCCAAAAGCGTCCGTACGAGGTTGGATCCGAGGAATCCTGTCGCGCCAAGGACGAGGGCCTTCATCCTCGCTCTCCGATGCAGGCGAACTCTTCCTGCGCTTCCTTGTAGAGCAGATCGTCTTGCCCCGAGTAGCGCGGGGAGAAGTGGAACACGACCAACTCCCGGACGCCGGCTTTCCGGGCCAGCAGGCCGGCCTGCCTGGCCGTCAGGTGGTACCGCTCCTGCGCTTTGTCGGCGTCCTGATCCAGATAGGGGGCTTCGCAGTAGAACACGTCGGCGCCCTGGGCCAGCGCGACGATCTTGGCTTCGTTCTCCTTGTCGTAGCGGGCGTCCACCACATACGCGATCCTCTGCCCGCGGGAGATCGTCACGAAGCTTTCTTTTAATTCACCCAGCGCGAATTCCCGCTCTTCCTTGCGGTGCTCGAAGTACAGCGTCGCGGTGAACCGGAAGTCGTCGGGCTTGCCGTCCCAGAGATGCTGCTTGACTTCCTTCAGCCACGACCCGACGGGCAGTCCCGCGGCGTGCAGCCGTTCCTTGTTGATGTTCACATGGAACTTCTCCTGCAGGACGTAGGCGAAGGACGGGATGCGGTGGTTCAGGGAAGTCGCGGAGACCGTGAACATGGGATCCACCAGGACCGGAAACGGCTCGCCCTCGGGCCTGACTTCGAACGGTCCCTCGGCGGGCTGGAAGGCTTCGGTGGCGCGATAGACGGCGGTGCGGATCTGCCGGGGGTGGAACTCGCGCGCCTCGATCGTCAGCGGGTAGCCATCCACAAGATTCCAGGTGTAGCCGCGCAATTTCCCCTCGATGTTGGCGATCAGCCCCGGCGGGCCGTAGAGGCGGAGGGTCTTGCCACGGCCCAGCGCGATGCGCAGCAGCCGGTCGAACCCGATGAAGTGGTCCATGTGCGTGTGCGAGACGAACGCATCCATGGCGCGTAGCAGCCTCGTCGGGCTCAGTGCTGCGTTGTCGCCCAGGTCGAACAGGAGCGCGCGCCGGGCCCAGCGGATCTCGACATACAAACCCGGGTCGCCGAACGGCGGATTGACGAGGTAGGTGGAGAACGAGGGGTTCATGGGGCGTTCTTTCGGGCGACGGCCACGCTGCGCTGGAGTCCCTCGTGGGTCGTGCGGCGGACGGCGCTGTGGCGAAACGCAGATTGGAACTCCGCGGCGGACTGCCGTGCCAGGGCGTCCAGATCAGGGTTCAAGGTGAGCGGGGTGGCGCGGAATGCGGGCTCGGCTGTTGGGGTTGCCTGATGGTTGTAGGGACAGACGTCCAGGCAGTCGTCACAGCCGAAGACGGTCGGGCAGGCGCGGATACACAACGTGCAGGTCCCGCAGAGGTCAGCGCCGGGCTCGTCGGGGTCCAGGTCTGCGGTCGTCAGCACCTCCCCCAGCAGCAGCCAAGAGCCGTGCCGAGCGGAGACCAGGTTCGAGTGCTTACCGATCCAGCCGAGCCCGGCCCGCTGGGCCCAGGCCTTTTCCATCACGGCGCCCGTGTCCACATAGGGGCGGCTTCGCGAGTCCGGCGCCTCCGCCTGCAGGAACGATGCGAGCACCTTCAGCCGCTCGCCGAGGACCTGGTGGTAGTCCTCGCCCCTGGCATATCGGGCGATGCGCCCGTGTCCCGGGCGGTCGTCCGGCTGGTCCTCGGTATCGTAGTTCATCCCGACCGACACGATGGCCCGGACGCCGGGAAGGAGCAGGGCGGGGTGCTGCCGTTTCTTCGCGGTCCGCGCCATCCAGCCCATCTCGCCGTGGTAGCCGCGCGCCAACCACTCCGCGAGGCGGGCCGCTTCCTGGCGGTCGTACGTGACGCGGCTGACCCCCACGGCCTGGAAACCCAGATCGAGGGCCTTCCGCTTCACTCGCTCTGTCAGCGTCATGGGGCTTTGGGCTTGGAATCCGGATGGGTGCAATCGAAGTAGACGGTGAACTTGGCGCTGCACTGGCGCGCCTGGCATGCGCCGCAGGTGCCGATGATGCGGGTCTTCCAGTCGGTCAGCTTGCTGTCGAAGCGGCACGAGAGGCCGCCGGATTTTTCGATGTCAGCCCAGTGCGTTTTCGTCGCTGCATTGATAGCGACCTTACAGCTCTGCGGGATGGGCACCTCGCACTGCTTGCCGCTGGCACCTTTCTTGATGTTCCCGATCTGGCACGAGCTGGACGTCTGGGTGTCGCGTCCCAGCGGCTGTGCGTCGGCGGACACGGTCGCGCCGATGGCGAGCAGGACCAAGAAGGAAATAATCATGCGCGCGTTCGACATGTCAGCATGCTAGCAAGTCCGGCCAGGACGCGCAACGGTGCAGAGGTTGTAGGGGCACGGCGCGCCGTGCCCCTACGGTACCGCATTGCGTGGATGGTTCCGCCAGGATAAACTGCTGGTTATGACCAAGCGTGAAATCGCAGCCGTCCTGGAGGAGATCGCCTTTCTCCTGGAACTGAAAGGCGAGAATCCTTTCAAGGTCAAGGCGTATGAAACCGGGGCGCGGGTGATCGAGAGCCTCCCTGAGGAGCCGGCTGTCCTGGTGCAGAAGGGTCTCCTGCGCAACGTCAAGGGGATCGGCCAGACCTTGGAGGGCACGGTCACAGAGCTTGTCACGACAGGGCGGTCCACAGTGCATCAGGAGTTGAAGGCTTCCTTCCCCGCCAGCTTGCTGGACATGGCGGCGATTCCCGGACTTGGCCCCAAGAAGCTGAAGGCGATCTATGAGCAACTGGGTGTGAGCTCTGTGGGCGAACTCGAATACGCCTGTGTTGAGAACAGGCTAGTGGGCCTGCCCGGCTTCGGTGCCAAGACCCAGGAGAAAATTTTAGCTGGCATCCGGCAGTTCAAACGGCATCAGGGGTTCCATCTCTATGCGAATGTCATCGAGGAGGCGGAGAGCATCCTCGCAGCCGTCCGTGGAACGCCTGGCGTCGTGTGCGCCGACCATGCGGATGAGATTCGCCGCCGGCTCGAAGTGGTGCAGAGCATCGTGGTGGTCGTTGCCGGAGGCGAGCCGTTGGATCTAGTGGAGGCTCTGGCCAGTGTGCCGGATGTCACACAGGTCAACGTCGAGTCGGAGATGAACCGCATCACCGCGCGCTCCCCCCAAAGCCTGCCGGTGGTCGTTATGTTGGTTGACAGAGCCAACTACGGGTGGGAGTTGCTCAAGGCCACCGGCAACGCTGAGCATGTGGAGGCACTCACGCAGCGACTGGTCAGCCGTGGCGTCTCTCTTCGAGGGGAGTCTGAAGAAGCCATCTATGCAGCTGCGGGCCTCCCGTTCATCCCGCCGGAGTTGCGCGAGGGCCATGGGGAGATCGAATTGGCTGAGAGCGGGCGCCTGCCGGTGCTGCTCGAGCCTGGGCAGATCCAGGGGGTCTTCCACACGCACACCATCTACAGCGACGGCTCGGCGACGCTGGAGCAGATGGTGGGGGCGACGCGAACGCTTGGGTATCGCTACATCGGCATCTCCGACCACAGCCAGTCGGCCTTCTACGCGAACGGTTTGAAAGAAGACCGCGTCCGGGCGCAGCACGCCGAGATCGCCGCGGTGCAGAAGAAGTTTCCGGACGTGCGGATCTTCAAAGGCATCGAGGCTGACATCCTGGCTGACGGCGCGATGGACTATTCCGACGAGGTGCTGGTCACCTTCGACTTCGTGATCGCCTCGGTGCACAGCCGCTTTAATCTCTCGGAAGAAGACCAGACGCGACGGATCTGCCGGGCGCTGGCCAATCCCTATGTCACGATGCTGGGCCATTCCACGGGACGGTTGCTCCTGTCGCGGGACGGCTACCGGGTGGATATGAAGCAGGTGCTGGACGCGGCGGCCTCGCACGGGAAGATCGTCGAGATCAACGCGAATCCCCACCGGCTCGACCTGGACTGGCGGCTGTGCGGCTATGCCAAGGAGAAGGGTGTGAAGTTCAGCATCAACCCCGACGCACACAGTACGGATGGGTTGGGGGACGTGCCCTTCGGCGTGAATGTGGCCCGCAAGGGCGGCGTCACGGCCCAGGATGTGGTGAACACCCTGCCGGCCGAAGCCATGGCCGCCCGGCTCCAGGCCATGCGGCCCTAGCAAGGATCTGTCGCCTGCGGCTCGCGGGTTCTGTCGCCCGCGGCTCTAGCCATTCTGAGCGGAGCGAAGAATCTAGACCCTTCGCTAACCGCTCAGGGTGACACTGCGTTCCGCCAGGGTCCCACTCGCCGCCACCCCGCCGCCTCCGGCGACACCGCCGCCGCCCGCTTAGTACCCGTGGTACTATTCCGGGAACTTGAACTCGCGCAGCTCGACCTTCTCCAGGGCCTGCTTGACCAGCCCATGCACGTCCAGCAGGGACTCTGCCCGACGGACGTCTTCCAGGTTCGCCTGGGTCGTCGGGTTGGGAGGCGTGAAGAGCCGGCAGCAGTCCTGGTCCGGCTCGATCGAGGTCTCGTAGGTGCCGATCTTCTGCGCCTGCTCGGTGATCTCTACCTTGTCCATGCCGATCAGCGGGCGCAAAAAGGGCAGCGTCGCTGCCTCGTCCACCACGGTGAGGTTGCCGGCGGTTTGCGATGCCACCTGGCCCAGGCTGTCTCCGGACACCAGCGCCCAGCACTTGTTGGCGCGGCCGATCTCTTCCGCGATCCTGACCATCAACCTGCGGTAGAGGACGACCCGGAGCGGAGCAGGTGCGGTGAGGACGATCTGCCGCTGGATGTCGCCGAAGGGGACCAGATACAGGTGCGAATAGTACTGGTGGCGCGTGAGGTGGTGGGCCAGTACTTCGGCTTTGTCGGCCGAAGTGCGGGTCACGTAGGGGTGGCCGTGAAAATGAACGAAGACGGCCCGGCAGCCCCGCTTCATCATCCGGTACGCAGCGACCGGCGAATCGATCCCGCCCGACATCAGGCATGCGACTTTGCCGGACATGCCGACCGGCAACCCGCCGGCGCCGGGGAACCGCTCGTAGTAGCAGTAGGCACCGACGCCCATGATTTCGATGTAGATTGTCAGTTCCGGGTTGTCCAGGCTCACGTGCGCGCCGGTGCGCTCCACGACCGCAGCGCCGACGTGCCGGTTCACCTCGATAGAGGTCAGCGGGTAGGATTTGTCGGCCCGTTTGGTGGTGACGCGGAACGTGTGGAACGGGAGGCTCTGGACGGATTCGCAGATCGCCTTGGTCATGGTCTCAAGGTGACTGGAGACATGGACCGCCGGGGCAAAGTTGGCGAGACCGAAAACGGCGTCCAGCCGGGTCTTGATCGTGGACCACTGGGTCGGATCGTCCAAAGAGATCCGGATGCGACCGGCAAGGCTCTCGACATGGCAGTGGGTGACGCCGCGGAGGGCTTCGCGGAGATTCCGCACGAGCCGGTCAACAAGGAAGGGACGGTTGCGTCCCTTCAGCGCGAGCTCATGGTAGTGGGCGATGACGTAGTGCATGGGGGCTCAGTGCCCCGCCGACTCCAGGTAGCGCTCGCAGTCCATCGCGGCCATGCAGCCGGAGCCGGCGGCGGTGATGGCCTGGCGATAAACGTGATCCTGCACGTCGCCCGCGGCGAATACGCCGGAGATGCTGGTCTGTGTGCCGTCGGCTCTTGAGGTCCCGCAGCCGCACGCTGGTGACCACCGGGTCGCCCAGGATGTCTTCGACCACTGTGTTCCAGATGAAGCCGATCTTCGGGTTCTTCCGGGCCCGGTCCTGCATGATCTTGGACGCCCGGAGCGTGTCGCGCCGGTGCACCACCGTGACACGCGTGGCGAACTTCGTCAGGAAGGTCGCCTCCTCCATGGCGGCGTCCCCGCCGCCGACCACAACCAGCTCCTTGCCGCGGAAGAAGAACCCGTCGCAGGTGGCGCACGTCGAGACGCCGTGTCCCAGCAGGCGCCGTTCGGACTTGAGGCCCAGCATGTTGGCGGAGGCGCCGGAGGCGATGATGAGCGTGCGGGTCTCGATGGTACGCCCGCCTTCGATGGTTAGGGTGAACGGCGTGCGCTTGAGGTCCACGGAGGAGACATCGCCTTGCAGGAATTCCGTGCCGAACCGCCCCGCCTGGGCTCGCATCTCCTTGATGAGCTCGGGCCCCATGATGGCGTGGTGGAAGCCCGGATAGTTTTCCACCTCCGTGGTCAGGGCCAGTTGCCCGCCGGCGTGCACGCCTTCGATCAGCAGGGGCGCAAGGTTCGCCCGCGCCGTGTAGATGGCGGCGGTCAGCCCTGCCGGCCCGGACCCGATGATGACGACATTACGCATGACAAGAATTTAACACACGGGCCCGAGCAATGCACGGGCGTACTACTCAGAGGTACAAGCGGGTGGTGCCGAGCGGGACCCTGGCGGAGCGGAATGGCCTACAGCCGAGTCTGCGGGGCTGCGACGGCGAAAGGCCATGAGCACGTCAGGGTGGCTCGGCGACAGGACCCGCGTGTCAGGCCAGGCGTGTAAGGTCCTTGTAGATGCGCAGGACTTCCTTCCGGAGCTGCTCCATGGGGAGCGTCCCGTCGATGACGTAATCCGCCGCCTTGACCTTCTCGGCCAGCGGCATTTGGGCGGCGATGCGCCTCGTGGCTTCTGCCGTCGAGAGGTGGTCCCGGGCCTTGAGGCGCGCGAGCTGGGTCTGCTCATCGGCGGTCACGACGATGATTGTGTCCATGCGCGTGTGCGCGCCTGCCTCGATCAGCAAGGCGGCGTCATAGACGATGACGGCATGCGGGTCCTTCTCTGCGATCTCTCGACTGCGCTGCTCCTGTACGACTGCCACGTAGGGATGGACGATGGCATTGAGTTTTTCGAGTAGCTTGGGATCTCCGAAGACCACCTTGCCGAGACGATCTCGATCCAAGGTGCCGTCCGGGCGGAGCATCTCACGCCCGAAGGTCTCAGCGATCTTTCGTAGGGCCGGCTGTCTGGGCGTCACGACTTCGCGGGCCAGCACATCGGCGTCGATAAGATGCGCTCCACATTCCACGAAGAGCCGAGAGATCGTGCTCTTGCCGGTGGCAATCCCTCCTGTCAGGCCAACAAGCACCATGGCCCGACTCTAACACATTGCATCGCCGTGACAAAGGGCGCAAAGCCCGGATTGCTCATGGATTGCGTAGCGAGGCGGCTGAGACCGAAGCCCGCCGTGGCTCCTCGCAACTGAGGACGACGTAGGCGTACTCGCTGTAGTACGTTGAGGAGGTCGAAGGAGAAGAGCCACGCCGGGCGAGATGATCGGTCGACGCAGTAGTAATCTATGGGCAGTCCGGGCTAGAATGCCGCCCGCCATGAGCGTTGAACTGCTCGACGAAGCCATGAAGGCCCAGTTGGCTCTGGAATGGGGCCGACTTCGGAAAGCGCTGTCCCAAGCCGGGGACACCGGCGACTTGAACCTGGAGGAGGTGCGGGTCGTGGCGGACCGGGATCGCAGAGGGCTTCCTCCGGCTGTGTCGGTGGCGGCTGTGCAAGGAGCCCTGAAGCTGGAGAAATCCGGCCTTCGCGTGCAGGCGTTCCGTGGTGGGGAGGAGACCAAAGACCCCACCATGCGGGTGGCCGCGAAGGCCCAGGCCCACGAGATTCGGATCCAGGACGTGGATCACAGCGAAGTGTACGCAGCCCTCGCGTATCACGCTGGGAAACGGTTAGGGTTGAATGAGAGCCAGGCGGCGGTGTTCGGAGATGCTGTGGCCTATCTGCTGACCGGGTGGATGCAGGCTCACGCCGACAGCAACAGGGCTGATCGGGTGATCTATGAGTTCAAGAAAGCGGCGGGCGCGCCGCCGGAAGGCGGGTTTCTCTGGAGCGATCTGCACTCGCTGACCTGCCGCCAAGGGTTCAAGGCGATGCTCGAGTTGACCCGCCAGATGGGCACAGCGGCGTTCCGATGATCCTGAAAAGGGGACAGGGCTTTTTTCAAAAAGTCGCCTGTCCCCTTTTGGTGGCGCTGCTCTCAGGGGGAGCAGCCACGGCCGACAGTGCGCCTGTCGGCCGGACCCTGGTCGTGGCGCTGGACGGCTCGGGCGCCTACAGAGAAATCCAGGCGGCCATTGACGATGCGAAGCCGGGGGACACGATCTTCATCAAGGCCGGGCACTATCGGGAGGACGTGGTCGTCCACAGCAAGGACCGGCTGCGGCTGATCGGTGAGTTCCGCGACCGGGTGACGATCTCCGGCTTGAAACGGGTGGGCGCGTTCCGGATCGGCAAGTGGCCGTACGGCGCCAACGAGATCGAAGTCCGCGATCTGACCGTATCCGAGAACGGAGGCTTGGCCGTTGGCATCTTCAACGGCTCGCGTATCCTTCTCTCGAACATCCGTGCCCGCGGCCTCCTTTACGTCCAGCAGGCGAAGGCGGTCCGCATCGAGAAGAGCCTGCTCGGCGGCAGCGAGACCACCGGCGTATCGTTCGTGGATGCCCAAGGCGAGTTGATCGGCAGTGAAGTGCGCGACAACGACTACGGCGTCACCATCGCGGGCAAGTCCGACGTGCGGGTGGAAGGCAACGTGATCACCAACAATCTCTACGACGCCGTGGTGGTCCAGGCCGGCGCCAAGGGCACGGTCCTCCGGAACCGGCTCGTTCAGAACGGAGGGACGATCGCTGTCCAAGCAGGCGCCCAAGTCGAACAGGCCGACAACATCGTTCTTTCCGCCCCCTAAAAAATCCTTTGTTTCGAAGCATGGATGTGCTAGGATTCACTTAATGGAAGCCCCTTCACCAAAGAAGCGGCCCCCTCTGTGGAAGAGGCAGTTCTACGTCCACAAGATCCAGAGGACGTATGCGATATGGTTCGGTTTGTTCATGTTCTTCTCCGCACTCCTGGTTTTCGGCCTCGCATTTCTCGTCCCTTTCATCCCGCCGGCCCTTAAACTCGCCTCATCCCTCCCTCTCGCAGAGCGGGCAACAGCCGCCAATCAATTTCTGGTCCTCGCCCAGACCATCTGGCCGGCCCTTGTCGTTTTGATTCCGGCGTCAGCCGTTTTCAGCATTTACCTGACCCATCGGCTGGCGGGACCGCTGTTTCGCTTTGAACAGGCCGCCCGAGAGCTGATTCGGGGGAACCTTGCTCTTCGTATCCGGCTCAGAAAAGGGGATGACCTGCATGAACTTGCCGGACTTCTGAACGAGGTTCTCGAAACGGTCGAACCGGCATTCCAGGAGATCCGGGAAAACGAGGCCCACGTGCGCGAGGCCTTATCCTGGATCATGGACGAGATGAGGAAACAGCCATCGGTGAATCGAGAGGTGCTGAAACATCTTGAAAGAGCCTTGAAGGGCTCGGAACGAATCGATGAGACGCTAAAGAGGTTTCAACTCTCCAAGCCTAGTTAACGGCTCCAATCAGGCACGCATGCGACCGAAGCTGAGGACCAGCGATTCGAAGGGGTTTACTCTACTCGAACTGCTGATCGTGGTTGCTATCCTTGGCATCCTTGCCACATTCGCCATTACTGCGTATCAGATTTATGTGAAAAAGGCCAAATCGGTTGAGGGTGAGATGGCCTTAGCCGATATCAAACGGCTTGAAGAATCCTACTACGCTGACCACGGCCTATTTTCGGATAGTCTTTCGACCATCGGGTTTAATCCTACCGCTCCGTTAAAATATTACACGATTACGATTCAGTTGGACGGAGCCGGCCCCCCTCCATTTCTCTACCAGGCCACGGCCACGGCCAACCTGGACAATGACCCAGACCTGGATGCGTGGGTGCTCACGATTGGTACGGATTTCTCGAATACCCTGCAGCATGGTTGCATCCCCGGCGGGGTCGGCGCGGTCCAATTCGGCTGCACGGATTAGTCAGCAGGATCCCAACCTCCACCCAACAGGAACCTTCGCGAGCTGGACATGCTTGGCCAAAGCGTCGGCTGGGGTCTGGAGGCTGTAGCGCCCGCACCTGGATTTAGAAAAGGTTGCGGCTCATTTCGAACTGGGGACTGCCACTGACACGGCGACAGAAAAAAAGGCGCCAGGGTCTTGCCGCGTGCGCGCCTCGCGCAGAAGAGTCTTCGTGCTCGGCGCCACCGTTCCTTCGTATGTCACATTTCCGTTGGTCATGATCGTGACCGGGCGCGAGAAGTCCACCAGCGTGTCATTGAGATAGAGCGTGTAGCGCCGGATGCGGCGCGTGTGGACCTCAATCTTGTTGGGTCCGACGACTTCCGCCTCCAATCTGGCGTAGCGTTTGGTGGCGATGGCCTCGTCGCGTCGGTCGATGAGGTTCTCCGAAAACTCGGCGATGCGGTCCGTTGCGTCAATCCGTACCCAGTTGAACGGCAGGAGATGCGACGCGTCGCGCACGACGGTCAGTTTCTTCGGGTACGGGTTTCGGTGCCGGTCCGCCAGCCAGGCGATCAGGTCCGGCAGTTCCTCCCGCGGGAAGAAATGGCCGCCGGCCATCGGATGGATGCGATCATGCTCCCGGTACACGTGCAGGTAGCCCAGCTCGGTCAGGGCCTCGTCAATAGCGCGGCTCAGGGAGACCGGCATCACCTGGTCCTGCCGGCCGTGGATGATATACAGCGGCGTCTGTCGGAAGTTTTCCAGGAACGGCATCAGAATGTCGTCCAGCCCGGCGGCCATGGGTACGACGGCGGCGAAGCGCGAGGCGTGATGCGCTCCGATCAGGTACGCTCCGATCCCACCGTTGGACATGCCGGTGAGAAACACGCGGTTGGGATCAATATGGTAATGGGCCTCAACCGCGCGCATGGTGGCCAGGACGAGGTCCTCGGCAGTGCGGGTCCACCAGTTTCCCATGGGCAGGGTCGGGCAGGCCAGGATGTAGCCCTCGCCCAGGCGGGTCTGCCAGCGTTCCAGATAGGAGTCCCCTGTGAAGCCGGCTCCGTGCAAGCAGATGACGAGCCCGTACGCCTTGTCAGGGCGGTACGAATCCGGAACGTACAGGCCGTAGTAGAACGCGCGCCCCCCAAGGCGAAGTTCGCGGCTGGGCAGGGCGCCCACCGGTTCGGCCCGGTAGGTGCGGCCTGCGGTGAGGATGTCCGCGACGGCCGCCAGCGTCGCACCCTGACGGCCCAGAATCTCGTCGAGGAGCTGGTCGGCGCGCTCGGCGTCCTGGGTGTCCAGGTATTCGTAGATGGAGGCTCTCAGGACGGGATCGATCGAGTTGGCGGTCTGATTGGCCTGCGCAGCCGGGCCTGCGCACGCGCTGAGCGTCAAGACGAGCAGCAAAAAACAGGCTGCACGGGCGGGCATGTCCAACGCTATCACGCAAGTCCGGCCTTGTCAAAACCCCGTTTCTTTTTCTCATCCCATGCAGTACCCTGTTAGCTCCACGTCACCCACTTGCAGAAAGGAGCGCTGTTTCATGGCCGGATTCCCGATAGAGCCCTCGGGCCGGATCAAGACCTTGCCGCCGTACCTGTTCGCCGCGATCGATGAGATGAAGCAGAAGGCCATCGCCCGCGGGGTGGACATCATCAATCTGGGCATCGGCGATCCGGACCTGCCGACCCCCGCGCCGATCGTCGAGCAGATGCGGCAGGCGGTGGGCAATCCGAAGCACCACCAGTATCCGTCCTACGAAGGCATGCTGAGCTTCCGACAGGCGGTCGCCGACTGGTACCAACGGCGCTTCGGCGTCACGCTCAATCCGGCCGACGAGGTCCTCACGCTGATTGGCTCGAAGGAAGGCATCGGCCACGTGCCGCTGGCCTTCGTGGACCCCGGCGACGTGGTCCTGGTGCCGAGCCCCGGGTATCCAGTCTATCCGGTAGGGACCAGCTTTGCAGGCGGCATGCCGTACGTAATGCCGCTGACGAAGCCCCACCACTACCTGCCAGACCTCCAAGCCATTCCGAAAGACGTGGCGCGCAAGGCCAAGCTGATGTTTCTGAACTATCCGAACAACCCGACTTCGGCGACGGCCGGCCAGGACTTCTTCAAGCGCGTGGTCGAGTTCGCGAGTGAGCACCGGATCATCGTGTGCCATGACGCGGCCTATTCCGAGATTTACTATGACGGACGACGCCCGTCCAGCTTCCTGGAGGCGGACGGCGCCAAGGAGGTCGGGGTCGAGTTTCACTCGCTGTCGAAGACATTCAACATGACTGGCTGGCGGGTCGGGTTCGCAGTCGGCAACAAGCAGGTGCTGGCCGGGCTCGGCAAGGTCAAGAGCAACCTCGACTCCGGCGCGTTCCAGGCCGTGCAGGAGGCCGGGATCACAGCCTTGCGCCGGGGGGATGCGCTGGCCGACGGGATCCGGGCGGTCTACCAGGAACGGCGCGACGCGCTGCTTCCAGGGCTCAAGCGGGTCGGGCTGGAGGTGGAACCGCTCCACGCGGCGTTCTACGTCTGGGTCACTGTACCCAAAGGCTTCACCTCTGCGTCCTTCACGGCGCACCTGTTGGAGAAGGCCGGGATCGTCACGACGCCAGGAAACGGCTTCGGGGAGGCCGGGGAGGGCTATATCCGGATGACGCTGTGCACACCGAAGAAGCGTCTGCTCGAAGCCGTCTCGCGGATGGAGAAGGCAGGCCTATAAGGGTGGGCGGGGATGGTTGAAACCTACATCGGGATCGGGTCGAACCTGGGCGATCGGCGCGACTTCTGCGCCCGCGCGCTCGGGTTGCTGGGCATGCTCCCGCAAAGTCAGTTGGTTCGGTACTCTTCCGCGTACGAGACGGAGCCGGTAGGAGACGTCGGCGGGCCGTTCCTGAACCTCGTGGCGCGGGTGGACACTGACCTGCCAGCCTGGCGTCTGCTGCTGATCCTCAAGGAGACCGAGCGGGGAATGGGCCGCGACCCCGACCGTTCATCAGGACCCCGCACCATGGATCTTGACCTCCTGTTCTACGGGGACCAGGTCATCCACGACAATGGGCTGGAAGTCCCGCACCCGCGTCTGCACGAGCGCCGCTTCGTCTTGGCTCCTTTGGCTGAACTGACGCCGGCCTTCCGGCATCCGGCGCTGGGCGAGACCGTGGCATCGCTTCTGACCACTCTCAAGGATCCGCACGCGGTCCGCCGTCTGGAGGAGCCTGTCGTTCCGTGGACGCCTGGCGGCGCCTGTCGGCCTTGATGCGGCGGATTCAGACCGTCAACGCGATGCGCACCTGGTCTCGAGGGCTCCAGCGGAAAGGAGTGACGATCGGGCTGGTGCCGACCATGGGCGCCCTGCACGAGGGGCACCGCTCGCTGATCCGCGCGGCCAGGCTGGCCTGCGACGCGGTGGCCGTGAGCATCTTCGTGAACCCCCTGCAGTTCGGTCCGCTGGAGGACTTCGACCGGTACCCTCGCTCGCTCGCGCAGGATCTCCGCATCTGCCGGTCAGCCGGCGTCGACACCGTCTTCATCCCCCGCGCCCAGGAGATGTACCCGGCGGATTTCGAGACGGTCGTCTCTGTGCAGCGCCTCACACGTCGGTACGAGGGGCTCTCACGGCCGGGACACTTCGGGGGCGTGACGACGGTGGTGACGAAGCTCCTGAACATCATCCGCCCTGACAAGGCGTTCTTCGGCCAGAAGGACTATCAACAGGCGGTAGTAGTCGAGCGGCTGGCCAAGGATCTGGATCTGGATACGGAGATCGTCGTGCGCCCCACCGTCCGCGAGCCGGATGGCCTAGCGCTCAGCTCGCGCAACCGGCACCTCTCGCCGGAAGAGCGGAAAGCGGCGACCGTGCTCTACCGTGCTCTGTCTGAGGGCCGAGAGTTGATCCGGGCCGGGGAACGGTCGGTGAGAAAGGTCGAAGCGGCCATGACTCGGCTCATCAGGGCAGAGCCCGTGGTGCGTCTGGATTACCTCGCCGTCGTGGATCCCATCACGCTGGATGAAGTGCGCAGCGTGCGGGGACGTGTGGTGCTCTTGCTTGCTGTCTGGATTGGAGAGACCCGGTTGATCGATAATCTGATCGTGACTGCGCGATGAGGCCTGCAATGATTTCTCGGGACGACGACGTTGGCCTGTATCTCCACGTGCCATTCTGCGACCGGCGGTGCCACTTCTGTGGCTTCTTCACCCGTGCCCGTCGAGATGACCGCGTTGCGGCCTTTGTGTCCGATCTGCTGGCGGAGATCCAGCTGCACGGCAGGACCAATACACTCCGCGGGCGGACTGTTGAGACGCTCTACTTCGGTGGTGGAACGCCCACGACCCTCTCGTCCGGACAACTGCTCAGCATCCTGGAGGCCTGCCGGCGAAGCTTTGTCGTGGATCAAGCCGCCGAAGTCTCGATCGAGGCCAATCCGGCCTCGGTGGAGGAGTCATTCCTACGAGCGCTCCGGCAAGGCGGGTTCAACCGGCTTAGCTTGGGCGCACAGTCGTTCGACGATGCGGAGCTGAAAGCGGCCAACACTCCGCATACGGCCCGGGAGATCGTGCAGGCTGTCGGTGCCGCTCGCCGGGCTGACTTTGCCAACCTGAACCTGGACCTGATCTACGGGCTCCCGGGCCAGTCCCTTTCCCGCTGGCGGGCCAATCTCGACACTGCGATCACCTTGGCGCCCGAGCATCTCGCCTTCTATGGGCTGACGATCGAAAAGGGGACGCATCTTCACCGGGAGGTGGAGGGAGGGCGACTGAATCTGTATGACGAAGATGCGCTGGCCGATATGTATCAGGAGGGACGGGACAGGCTGAAGGCCGCTGGCTATCTCCAGTATGAGGTCTCCAACTTCGCGCGGTCGGGCCACGTCTGCCGGCACAATCTTGGCTACTGGACCGATCGCGAGTGGCTGGGAGTGGGCCCTAGCGCCCATTCGTACCTGGACGGAGCGCGGTTCAGCGCGGTCGCATCGCTGGAGGAGTACCATCGGCTGGTGTCAGCCGGTGTGCCGCCGATTGAGGAGAGGGAGGTGGGGACGCCGGACCTGCGGTTGCGGGAGGCGGTGGCTTTTGGGCTCCGCACGGTCTCGGGGGTGGCCTGCACTTCCCTGCGCGAGCGGTACTGTCTCGATCCGATCGAGCGATTCCGGGAGCCGATCGAGCGGCTGGTCCGTGACGGGTGGGTGGTCCTGGACGGCGAAGTCCTTCGGGCCAGCGATGACGGGCTTCTGCTGGCCGACGAACTGGCCGTCGCGTTGCTGTGAGGAGGGTCAGAAGCGTTTCTTCTTGCCGACGCGGGTCCCACAGTATGGGCAGGTCTTCCACTCGAGCTGAAGGGAGCGCTTGCAACCCATGCAGTTGCGGCTGAGCATCGTCTCGCAGTGAGGGCAGGCCACGAAGTCGTACTGAACGATCCGGGCACAGGTTGGACAGATCGATTCGGTCTTGCTCGTCACTTCGATCACGCGCAACAGTTCTTCGAGCGTCGTCAGGCCCGCCTTGGCCTTGTCCAGGCCGTCCTCGCCCAGCGTGGTCATCTTGGCCGCAACGGCGGCCAGGCGCAACTCCTGCTCAGACGCTTCCGCCGAGATCATCTCGCGCATCCGGGCAGTCGGGTCGATGATCTCCATGATGGCCATCCGCCCCAAGTACCCGGTATTCTCGCACTCTTTACAGCCCCTTCCCGCGTAGAACTGCACGTTCGATAAGGTTTCCGGCGGAATCCTGAGGGTCATCAGCGTGGCCGGGTCCGGCGTCGCTTTCTCCTTGCAATGCGGGCAGATGCTCCTGACCAGACGCTGGGCGATGACCCCTTCGACCAGAGACGCCACGAGATAGCGTGGGATGCCGATGTTGATGAGTCGCGTGATGGCCGACGGGGCGTCGTTGGTGTGCAGGGTGGAGAGCACCAGGTGGCCAGTCATAGCGGCCCGGCTGGCGATCTCCGCGGTTTCCAAGTCCCTGATCTCGCCGACGAAGACGACGTCCGGGTCCTGTCGCAGGATGGCGCGAAGGGCTATGGCAAAGGTCAGACCTGCGTCGACGTTGACCTGGGTCTGGTTGATTCCGTCGAAGTTGCTCTCGACCGGGTCCTCCACGGTCAGGAGGTTGATCGTCGTGGACTTGATGCTGTTCAGGATGGCATACAAGGTGGTCGTCTTCCCGCTTCCCGTTGGACCGGTCACGAGGATGATGCCCTTGTGGCGCTGGGTGAACGACCTGATCGTGGCGCTGTGTGTCTCGGAGAGGCCAAGGGACTCCATATTGGTCAGGGATTTCGACTGGTCCGTGATCCGGAGGACTAATTTCTCGGCATGCAGCGTCGGCAGGGTAGACACTCTCAGTTCAATCTCGCGTTTTTCAACCTTCAGTCTGATGGCCCCATCTTGCGGCAGGCGGCGCTCGGCGATGTCCAATTTGGCCAGGATCTTGAAACGCGAAATGAGTGAGGGGTGTACCCCCTTCGGCAGACGCAAGATCTCACGGAGCAAGCCGTCCACACGAAACCGCACCACCGTGTCTTTGCGGGTCGGCTCGATGTGGATGTCGCTGGCCCGGGCTCGGACGGCCTCGGCCATGATCATGTTCGCGAGCCGGACGATGGGGGCCCGACGAGTCTCCTCTTCCAGGGTCTGGATCTCGGCTTCCGTCGGCTGGTCGGTGTCGGAGAGGACCTCCAATAACTCCTCTCTAGACTCCTCGGTGTTGTCCCCAGTGATGCGGTCGATCGCCGCCTCGATCTCCGGTTTGACGTAGATCTTTTCCAGCGTCTCTTTAATGAGGGACCGGGCCGCCAGCACCGGTTTCACGGTGCACCCGCTCAAGAACGAAATATCCTGAATGGCCTCAAAGTCGAGAGGATTGTCCATGGCCACGGTCAAGGATTTGCCTTCTTGGCGGAGTGGGACGGCCTGGTAGCGCTTGGCTATGGGTTCGGGAATGGTCGAAGCCAGCTCGGGGTTCAAATCTTCCTTGGCGAGATCCACGAAGAGGAAGCCTAGTTGGTTAGACAAACACGAGGTAATGTCGTGCTCTGAAACGATGGCCTGGTCAACGAGGTATTCGCCCAGCCGTTTGCCGGATTGGGCGCATTCTACGAGCGCGGTGGTCAGCTGGTCCTGAGAAAGCAGACCGGCTTCGATCAGGACCTCACCAAGCTTGCGACGGCGCTTGGGAGCTCCCGATTCTTCGGCTTTCAGGCTGTCTTTCACGTCGCCCATGCCTGCTCCTGACGATAGAGGAATGCCCGACTTGGAGCGGGCGTATTATAGCTCAAATCGGGGAGGAAACCACCGGAGGAATGATGACAGGAGACACACAGCGCGCGAAATGATCGCGTCAGAACAGCCTGGCCTGGACTACCAGAGTTCCCCGGAGCCTGTATGGCGACTGCCGGCGCTGGACCGAGCGCACGTCTCACTCATCCAGTGTGACAAGGCGAGGTCGGCTATTTCATTCTCAATTATGATTATGGGCATTCTTCGCGGCAGTGAGTTGTTGGACCAGTTGTTTATACACCACCCACGCTTGCGCGTTCGCATCCAGCTGCTGCTGGTTGGCTTCCAGTGCAGTGAGGAGTGCTGTCGCCTGGTTTTGGAAGGCTTGGGCGTCGCCTTGTTTCGGTGTCAGGCTCTGCAATTGATTCTGGTAGTCATTTTGATCCGAATTTGACTGGTTGAGATCATTCTGGTAAGTGTTCCAATTATCTTGTGAAGTGCTCTGCGTATAGGCCGTCAGGTCTTGCTGGGCCGTCGCGTTGTCTACATTAACCTGGTGGTAGGAACTAAAAAGGTCTTGCCAGTCTTTATGTTTCGTTTTGTGATTGAGCTTAGTGAGTTGATCCAGGAGGCCGTGCCTCTGATGCATAAGCTGGCGGTAGGTCTGCGCAAGGGTCAGCCCTTGCTGTTGCAGGGCAAGGCTCTGCTGTTGCAGGTGGGATGCCTCCAGGGGGCCCACCAGCCCAAGCACCATGATCAGAGTGAGCATTAAAGGCCGTGTGTTCATCGGTATTCTCCTCTCTCTTGTTACTGCGCCTTCCATGTCTGGATTTGCGCCGTCTTCAAAATAGTTGGAATCGGCAAGTCACCGTTATAGGTCAGGCTGAGGGCTCCACTGACAGAGTCGGCGGTTACAAGCCCACTGATGTTCGCTCCGTCTTGCACGACGATATAGCCGGACATGGTCGGGTTTCCTTCAACACTCACCTGTTCGTACACGGCGACCACCCCCGTGAGGTTTCCCCCCGAGAGACTGCCAATATGAATGTCCCCATCGGAGATGAAGAGGAAATTCTGGGTCCCGGACTTAAAGAGCGCGCCATCCGCGACGGTGGGAGCGCGCGCCACCACGCTCGACGCAGTGATATCAATGGACCCTTCCGTGATGAGTGTCGTAACCCAGGGCGACTGGGTGGTGCCGACACTCACAGGAATCGAGACATCCGTCTGGAAATAGAGCGTCCCATTGACGGGACTGTTGCAGCTCAGCGTCCAGGTCTGAGACGTTGCTGTCGAGCTGAAGCTCCAGCAATTCCACGTGCCGCCGGTCAGTGGTTGGGCAACTCCTGCTTGGTCATAGACGTTGCCATCCCAGCTTAAGCGATAATCGTACGAGCCGTAAAAGGAGAAGGCCTTGATCAGCGGAATTGTAGCGACCGTTTGATTGCCGGCGGCCACTCCGGCCACCGTAGGAGACCCCGTCACGGTGTACGAGAGGAAGGCTGTCGCGTTCGTGCTGATGACTGGTGAGTTCGAGATCGTCAGGTTGCCGTTCGCGTGCACCCCGCCGTTGGACCCGGCGAACGTTGCGTTCCCGCCTATCGTCAGGTCCTTGTCCACTGTTATCGCATCTTCCGGAACATAGGACCCAAGATTCACCAGACTGGTGATCACCGCTTGCGCGTTGTTGCTGGCGGTGCCGGTCGAAGTGACCTGAAGGCTGCCGTTTCCTCCATCCTGGGCACTGACGGTAAACGTTCCTAATCCCGTGAGTGTGGTGGTGGGGATCAGTGTTTGTGGCGTGGAAGAAGCGTACGTGCTCCACAGACCTTGATGCTGATTCAGATATTTCTTGGCAAATTGGATGCCGGCGTCCGCCGATTGAAAGGCCTGTTTCGTACTGAGAAGATTTTGAGATTGGCTCCGATTAACCCCGAAGGTGGCGAGGCTGGTGAGCCCCACACCGGTCAAGAGGATCAAGAGCAGGAGCGTCGTGACCAGGATGACTCCGGTTTGCGCTTTGAGTGGCTGAAGCAACGTGCTCATGCGCGATTTAATTCCTCTTCGTGACCGACTGGGTCAGCGTGTAATACACGTAGCGCTGGGTTCGAGGGTCCGGGACGCGAGTGCGAGCAGCTTCGGTGATGCTGATCGTGCTGGCATTGAGTTGGGAGAACGACAGGCTCGTGATATTGGCGGCGAGTACTGCCGAGCGGCCTCCGTCTGGGATGGATCGCAGCATGTTATCGGCCGTCCGCGTCAACGTTTTCGAACGGGTGATGACGTAAAGAGACGTCGCATCCGGGAGCGTACCCCATCCGGTTGAGAGACTGAGCTGGCTTGCTGTATTCCCGCTGATCGGGTTCGTCTGCCCCGTCCCGGTGCCACCGACGATCTGAACCGAATAGGTTCCTGCGGAGGATGGCGCAAACGAACTGGTCGTCCAGGACTTCAGTGTATCGTTCAGCGTGAAGGCGGTATTGCCGCCCGATGAATAGCCGGAGTCTTCTAACCGTAGAAAACTGAGCGTGTCGTTGGGGGTCAACGTTGTGGATACAGTCGCAGAACCATAGAGCTGTCTCAAATCCTGCGCCATGAGAGTCATGGCCGCTCGGGCATCGGCCTGCATCTGCACCCTCTCGTTCTGGATCAAGGAGCCGCTGGCAGAAGAGAGATAGAGTTCGAACATGCCCGTGAAGAGGATCCCGCTGATCGCCAGTGCGATGAGCAGCTCCACGTGACTAAAGGCGGTTTCGGACTTGAGCGTCTTCATGCGTGTGCTATTGGGCAATGACCGTGGAGAGCGGCACTGTGAAGGTCCTCTGGCCGTCTGCTCCCGAGACGATCACTTGAACGGTTTTCACGTTCAGCATCGGTTGATTGTTCGTCACAATGACCTGGCGAGTATACGTCCCACCCGAGGCCGTGACCGCCGTGGGCGATTCCGACTGGATGGTCGCGTATGATGCCGACTTGAAGCTTTCAATCTTTTGCTCGGCGAGGGAGACGGCCATCGCCATCGTGTTCGTCGAGCCGTTGCCTTGGGTGACCGTGAGCTGCAGTTGCGTGAGGGCGAGAACGCCGATGGCGAGAATGACCAGAGAGAACATCACTTCGATGAGGCTGAACCCGTGAGCATGTGAACAAAGGCGATGTTCCTGGTGCCTAACAGCGGACCTGGACCCTTTTAAAGGGAGCAAGTTAACGAGGGCCCGCAGCACATCGATGAAGCTCAATCCTACTGGGCGCCTCGAGTTGCTCGTCACGGTCGGTGTTTGCAGACTGTTACGGGTCATCTTCAACATGGCCATTGGTTCATAAGGTATTGGTGCAAAAGAGGTGCCCACGTGTGAGGGGCCGTAGGGTACAGGAACCAGCAGTAAAAAGCTTGTAAAAAGCTTGGAAAATCTATGTGCATAGAAATTTTTCATGATTTGTCACAAGCGCGGAAAGAAGACTCGAGAATAAGCTGGAACTATCTAATCAGATAGAAGGCCTATCGGATCGGATAAAGATGCCAGCGGAGCCGGAACCGACGAAGTCTGGGAAGAAGGAGGAGGGCTTACGTAATGCCGAGTTGCTTGCAGAGTCGGAACAGGTAGGTGGCCTGCAGACCCGAATATCCCTACTGCATGACCTGCCAGGTCATGAGTTGCACTGCTGTCGTTCCTCCTTGCAGCGTAGGATTTACGATTGCTCCACTATAGTTGTGTTTCGAGGCACCGCTAGTAGCGGTGCAACTGCAATAGCCGATGTAGTCATCCCCGCTAACTAGACTGCTCTGTGTGGCTCCATCCTCGGCGAGAAGAACGCCATTGGTCGTAAGGGTCGAGAACCCCTGTACAGCAATCTGTTCATGGGCCGCTATAAGGCCTGGAGATGCCGATGTTCCAAACGTCTGGTAGCTGCCATTGCTTGGAGGGTGGATGTAGATATCGCCGCCCGCAAGAAAGAGGATATTTTGTGTCGCGGCCTTGTAGAGCGCTCCATCGGTTGACGCGGGCGGTCTTACAGCAATGTTCTGGGAACTCACATTGATCGAGTTGGTGGCGATGATCGAGACGATCCAGGGGGAAGCGGTCGTGCCAACGGATCCTGTGATGACCACATCTCCGTTCACATACAGACTGCCGTTTATCGTCGAGGTGGAACCCATCTTCCAGGTCGCGGCCGAGCACGTGCCACTGTAGCTCCAACCATTCCATGAGCCGGTTGCCTTGAGAACGCCGTTCACGTCATAGACGTTTCCATCACAATCCAACAAGTAGTCTCGAGAGGCGTAAAAATCGGAAGGTCTTATCGCGGGGATCGTTTCAAGAGGCTTCCCGCCGCCTGAAACCCCACCAACAGTGGGGGTTCCATAAGAAGCGTTATATACGCCGCTGGCCGTCGCATCGGTGCTTATTGTAGGACTGTTCTCGATATAGAGTTGGCCATTGGCATGCACCCCGCCGGATGTGCCTTGGATCGAAGCATTCACGTTCATCGCGATGTTTTTGCCGGTTATAAAGGCGTAACGTGGAGTGTAGGTGGCCGTGCGGCTCACCAGACTCTGAACGACTGACTGAGCATTGCCGGAGGCGGTGCCGGTCGAGTTAAGTAGAAGGCTACCTCCTCCTCCGTCTTTAACGGTGACCCTGTATCCCCCCGTGCTGCCCAGAGAAGTATAAGCGATCAGGGTCTGCATCGTGGCCGAGGCATAGGTATTCCAGTTGCTCTGATTCTGGGTCAAAAATGTCTTGGCATGCTGGATTCCGGCCTCTGACAGGTAGAAAGCCTGCTTTGATGTCAGGACGTTTTTCGACGCATTCTGATTCACGGAGGTCGCCATCACAGACGCCATCCCGGCGCCGGTGATAAGGACCCCGAATAAGAAAGAGGCGAGCAGGGCTGTGCCGGACTCTTCCCGAATATATCTGCGTATGTTTCTCATGCCCAAGCTTCTCTCAATTCCTCTTCCAGACTGTATCGGTCAGGTTGTAAGAATTGTAGAGTCCAGTATGTGGGTCGGGGTTGCTGGTCCGTCCATTCAGGGCAATGGTGACCGAGTTGGAGTTAGGCTGTGAGAAGGCCAAGGAGGTGATATTGTCGGCGATGGGATTATAAACCCCGCTCCCTCTTTGATAGCCTAGCTTGTTTGCAGCAGTCAGGGTGAACCCTTCGTTCCGATAGATGAGATAGAGTGATGTCGTATCAGGGGGCGTACCCCACGAACCAGATAACGTGAGCTGGGTTGCGCTATTTCCGCTTATGTTCAGGGCTTGCCCAGAACTGGTCCCAGCAATGACCTTGACAACATACGAGGTGGTAGCGGAAGGAGCATAGGCATTAGACGCCCAGGTTTTCATCGTATCATTCAGCGTGGAGGCAGTGCCGCCCGCGGCATAGCCCGAGTCCATGATTCTCGTAAAGCTGATCGTGTCATTGGCATTGAGCGTGGTGGAGATATTCGGTGATCCGTACATGAGCTGCATTTCCCGGGCCATCAGATCCATGGCTGATTTTACTTGCAGCTGCATCTGGACAGCATCAGATTGGCCTTGGGTGGTCTTCGACGACTCGACATAGAGATCGAAGGTGCCCATCAAGACGATCCCGCCGATCAGCGTGGAGGTCATTGTCTCTACCAAGCTGAATCCTCTGTCTGACTTGAACTGTCGCATCGTTACTGGCTTCCTTGACTATTGGGCGATGATGGTGGACATCGGAATCGTGGTCGTCCGTGAGCCATCCGTCCATGTCAGGGTGACGGTGACGATCTTCGTGTTGGCCATCGGGCTATTATTTGTGACCGTGACCACTCTGGTATACGTCGTGCCATCCGCCCCCGTGACTGGTGTGGCAGATTCCGCCACAATGTTCGCGTACGGCGTATTCTTGGTCGCCTCCAGTTTCGCTTCACCGAGAGAGGCAGCAGTCGTTAGCCCCTGAGAGGACTTGTTTCCGCTTGACGAGATGATCTGAAGGTCGGCAAGTGACAGCACGCCGATGGTCAGGACCACCAGTGCCAGCATCAGATCGATGAAGCTGAAACCGGCTTCACGCTGGGTTCTTAGGGTCTTGTAAACGTTCGCACGCATAGTGACCAACTATAAAGCAACTTTGATGCCGCCGGGAGTCTGGCTGGATGGTCGTGGGCCAGACCCATAACTGTTTAAAAAACTTAATTTCTTCGGCTTACTGAAAATGCAGTCATTTCCAGCACCATCCTTGAAAACGGAGATCAACTATCCAAAGAGATAGGAATGTTGTAGGATCGGATAGGCTTGAAAACTACAGACAACTTTTCCTCATCTGGACTAGTACATATTTATACTTAGGTTATCCCTAGCTGCTTGCATAAGCGAAACAGATAGGTGGACTGAAGTTGCAGTAATGCCGCAGCTTGGGTCTTGTTCCCCTTGGCCTTATTGATGGCATGACTGATCAGGGCTTTCTTGTGTGACTGGACGGAGACATGGAACGGGAGGTCCAGGAGTGAGGCAAGGTCACCCATCGGCACGTCTCTGGAGCCTAGGGCGAGATCGTGTGGGCCGATTTCGTTCTCCGTGGTCAAGACCACGGCGCGCTCGATGACATTCTCGAGTTCCCGCACGTTGCCGGGCCAGTTGTGCTCGGTGAGGAGCTTCATGGCATTGGGGCTGAAGGTCATCGGGGTTCGTTTCATGTCCCGACAGTACCGCCCCAGGAAAAAGTTGGCCAATGCCGGAATGTCTTCTTTGCGCTCGCGCAGGGGCGGCACGGTGATGGCGACCACGTTGAGCCGGAAGAAGAGGTCTTTGCGAAAACTCCCCGCATTAACGGCGGCTTCCAGGTCCTTATTCGTGGCGGCGATAAAGCGGATGTCCACGGTGATGGGAACCGTTCCTCCTACGCGCTCGAACTGGTGGGTTTGGAGCACTCGCAGGAGCTTGGCCTGGAATTCTGGCTTCGTATCGCCGATCTCGTCCAGGAAGACTGTGCCTCCCTGCGCCAGTTCCAGCAAGCCCTTTTTCTGCTGATGCGCGCCGGTAAACGCCCCTTTCTCATGGCCGAACAGCTCGGTCTCAAGTAGGCCTTCGGCCAGTGCCACGCAGTTCACGGCAACAAACGGCTTGGGCGCGCGGGGGCTCCAGGAATGGATGGAGCGAGCGAACATTTCCTTGCCGACGCCGGTTTCACCCAGCAAGAGAATCGTCGCGGAGGTTTCCGCCACTTTCTTCGCGGACTTGACTGCCGCGCGGATGCCGGCGCTTTTTCCGATGAGCGTGCCGTACCGCTCGTCGATCGCAGCCTGCAGGTAGCGGTTCGCTTCCTTGATGGAAGTGACGAGGCGGGCGTTTCGAATCGCCACTGAGGCATGGGCCGCGAACGCAGAGAGGAGCTCGAGGTCCTCTTGGCTAAATTTTCTATCCTTGCGGGGGTTCAGAACCTCAAGGACGCCGATCGTCCGGCCGTGTTCTTGCAGCGGGACAGCGAGAACCGCCTTGGTCCGGAACCCGGTCAACTTGTCGACCTTGCTGGTGAACCGAGGGTCCTGCTCGACGTCGTTCACCAGCAACGGCTTGCCATGCTGCACAACCCAGCCGGCGATGCCTTCTCCCGGTTTTAGCCGGATCATCTTGAGCTTCTCGCTGGCCATGCCATGTGCCATCACAAACACCAGTTCTTGGGTGGCCGGGTCGAGGAGCAACAGGCTGCTGTCCTCCGATCCCACCAACTGGCTTGAGGTTTTGAGAATCACACCGAGGAGGTGATCAATATCCACCGCGGAGGTGAGGAGGCGGCTGATTTCGATCAACCAGGCCAGCCGTGCGCTTGATGGGCTGGAAGCCGAAAACGACGCTCTGGGTTGAACTTCTGATGTACGCATCGGTGGTAGTCCCCTACCCAGCAGGGGCGCTCTACGGCATGCGCCCATCAAGAGTGTACAGGGCTCGAAGTATAGAGTTTTGCGGCGGGAAAAAGCAACTCACGAGAGTACTTCGATCTTACCGGTCGCGAGGATGGTGAAACGACGTGTGCCGGTTGGGCCTCTGATTTCAATTTCTGTCGTATTCCCATCCGCCGTGCCCGTTCTGTCGAAGGTGATTTGTCCCCGAACGTCAGTGGTGCTGATCATGATGTCCGGGTAGTCCACGCTCAAATTCCGCCTGAAGGCGATCTCCCCGGTGGCAACCCGAACAACCTTGTACGAATCGTGGTCGAACTCGACCCGGATTGTTCCTTTCTCCTTGAGGGCGAGCAACCGCGCCCGATGCATGTCCTGCCAGACTTCCTGGGCTGCATTGTTAAGCCTGTGGTTTTGAATGAAATCATTGATCCGGGGCAAGACGACGATCGCTTCGGAACCCACGATTAGGATGACAACCGCAAGGTTGGCTAGGGTGAAGCTCTTTCCGGCCTTCGTCGCCATAGGGTAAGAACCCCCATGATTTATGGTTTTTTTCGAAAATCTTGTCAAGGATTTAGAGGCATAAGAGAGGTGTAAGAGAGGTGGCAAGAAACCGGCCCGGATGGGCAAAATCGGTTTGACAAGAGGTCGACAGAGTGGTTAGAATCAGAAGAATTTTCAACGACAAAGATCGTGAATCCAGGGCTAGAATGGGGTGGGGCCAAAAGGCCTAACCAAGGCAGGGCAGTTGGCCCATTTGCATCTGGAGGTAGGTCTTCTTTGTGATTGCATTTAAGGGGGGTAAAACGATACTCTTGGCAAACGACGCTGAATGGTCTGCACTCATCCTTAAGATTTCGAGTCTCTCGTTGTAAGGGAACGAGATGAATCAGCAGTATGGGCAATACTCTGTCCGGCCCGGCCCGGAAGCGTTCTTGCCGCCGGCCGCAGCCTCCATGGGTGTGGTCTTACCTCTGGGCGTGGAATGAGAAGGCGAAGAAGAAGGCCAAGGCCATCAAGCATCTGTACGACATCCTGAAAGAGTGCGCGCCGACAGGGGCCAAGCCGATGCTGATTCCGATGCCCGATTACCGGCCCAAGTATCCCAAGATCAACCCGGAGGTAGAGATTAATCCGAACCATCCGAACCTCACGATCTGGCATAACAAGATCGATGTCTGCCTGTTCGTGGGGGTCCACTGTCATCAGGCCAACCTGTCCCTCAAGATCATCCGGGGCGGGACGAACTGTTACACGATCGCGATGTGCGCCCAGGCCGGTCATGAGGATGCGTGCCTGTCGTTCAGGGATGCGTCGGTCGAAAAGATCATGCATCTGGCGGAGTGGGTGAAGAAACTGAAAGGCGCGGTGCCGTTTGGCGCGATCAAGAAACATGTCGCCGTGCTGGAGAGTAAGGATCGTGCCGGTGGAACCAGAAATTAATTTTTGAAGGAGGCCAAACCGATGGACAGCCACTCAATCATCGGCACCAAGAATAAAAAGGGGCAGACGTATACTGATCCCTATCACCTGTTTTTTGAGGCGCCGCGCATCCCGTCGTTTTTTACCGGGAGCGAGGTCATCAAGGAAGCGATCAGGCGGGCCAGCGTGGATCTGATGGTGGCCTACCCGATCACGCCCCAGAGCGAAGCAGCGGCGCTGATCGGCGAACTGTACGCCGAGGGCTATGTCACCGATTACATGCGCGGCGAGAACGAGTTCGGTGTGATGTCCGAGTGCGCGGGGGGGTCGTTCGGCGGGGCCCGCGTGTTTACGACGACGGCCGGGCCCGGCACCATGCGGGCCATGGAAAATTTCCCGATGTGGGCAGGCGCGCGCTTGCCGATCGAGATGATCGTGACCTGTCGCGGCATCAACTCGCCGCTCAGCATCCAGCCGGACACGCTGGAGATTTACTTCCTTCTGGAGACCGGCATGCTGGTTTGGCATGCGGAGACGGCGCAAGACTTCTACGACTGGATTCTCATGGGCTTCATGGTGGCGGAGCAGCCCGACGTCCACCTGCCGATTGCGATCTGTTGCGATGGGTTCTTCGTCACGCACACGAAGGACGTCGTCAATTTGACGCCCGCAGACATGTGTCTGCCGCCTTACGATCCATACCGGTCGCCTGTGCCCTGCATGGACATGGAATGCCCGCCGGTCCGCATGATGCGGGACCCGTTCGTCATGAAGAGCAACTACATCAGCTACGCGACCCACGCGTCCTGGCAGCAGGAGATCCGGGCGGCCGTCGAGCGGTCCCGCAAGCACACGATTCCGTTGCTGGGCGGCCTGATCGAGACAGAAAACACCGACGCCGAGATCCTGATCGTGTCCTCGGGGACTGCCGTGTCACAGGGGCGTGAGGCGATTCGCTTACTGGCCGAAGAAGGGCTGCGGGTCGGGCTGGTCAAGATCAAATCCTTGAGGCCGTGGCCCTATAATGAGATCCGTGAAGCGACGAAGAGCGCGAAGTACATCTTCGTGCCGGAGTTCAACGTGGCGGGCTGGATGGCTCGGGAAATCAAGGCCACTGTTCCCGACAGCGATCGCGTGATCGCCGGTCCGCATGTGGCCGGTGGGATGACGATGCCGCCGGAGGTCATCGTCGAGCACATCCAGCGGACACTGGGGAAATCCGTGGCAACCTTGGCCGGGCGCGGGAGCTGATTGATTATCGACAGCGATAAGGACGCAGCCGGAGCCTAAACGTTAGGGCCTGCAGGAAGAGGAGAAGCCCATGAGCAAAGAAAAAATCCAGATCTGTGAAGAGTTCTTCGACATCATGCCGCCGGAATACCGCGACCTGGTGACCAACGCCACCTGGGGCAAGGAAGGCCGGGGCTGGAAGGATGTCGGGATCAACAAGGAGTTGATCGAGCAACACTCTCTGTGCGCCGGCTGCCCCGAGTCCATGGCGTTTCGCTACATTCTGGCGTCCCTGCCGAATCCCGAAGACACGGTCATGGTCGGCTCTACGGGGTGCACCAGCCTGGTCT
>VBOK01000092.1 GCA_005877565.1 Nitrospirota bacterium | reverse complement strand
AGCAGAGCGATGCTTTGGTCTGCTAATTCGTATTGGAGGTTTGGTTGATCGGACCGACGGGCGAGCATCCTGGAGCCGGCTCGAAAGAATTCCACCGACTGGCTCACATAGCCGGCCGTCAAGATAATTGACCCGACACTGGAAGCTCGACTGCTGCTTGCTTCACGTCCTTCCGTCGGAGACACCTTGCTGGCTCTGAGCCCCGTAAGTCTGTCGAGCCACTCGACCATCACGCTTCGGTCTACTGCGGCACGAACGGGTGATTGAATCGTCCACCCCCCGTCGCTGCTTGCCTGAAGATGAATTGACAATGTGCCTTGTCTCACTTCGATGGTATGCAACGGATCCTGCACAAGGGGGACTACACGCAGATCCAGCAGTTCGCTGGGGCTCTGCGGGAGCCGCAGAATCTCCTTCTGAGGGATGAGCACAATCTGTTCGTTCTGTGAGCTCTGCGCGTAGAAGGTCTTTCCCAAAGGAGCGGCTTTGCCGACAGCGAGCCACCGACGATCGGCGCCCTCTTCAATCTCTATGCTAATTTCAGGCTCGTGTAGCCCAAAGTCTTCGAGGTTTGTTGCTTCACTCGCCACCGGACGTGACATCGTCACACTGCTCAAAATGTTCAGAGCCCGGTCAACCGCATACGCGTCTGCCGGAGCCTGGAACGGTATCTCTAGTAGCCAGGTGCGATCTTCGTTCATTCTCGCAGAGATCAGTAACTTCTGGCCGTTTCGGAACCGAAAAGCCTTTACATTAGCTGGCTCGAAGGTCAGGGCGGTCTTTGCTTGCGACGTCTCGTTAGCTTGACTGGCGGCCTTCACACTCAATGTGCGGACCTGGTCCCAGTACAGCCATAGAATAACCAGGAGAAGGCTTAGACCAAGGGTGGGAAGGAGTGGCTTCAGCACCTGACCGACTCAGACCCGCATCCGCCGATATCGCCAGATTCCCCAACCCGTAACGGTGATCAAGAGCGGGACCGCGACGACTGGAACGACGAAGAGCGCACGCGCCTGTTGCTCGGAAAGAATGATCGGGCTGACATTGACTGGCTGCGGACGGATCGTATACGAATCCAGTCCTTGCATGAGCCAGTTGAGCATATTCAAGAACAGATCGCGATTCCCCGAGAAGTTAAAATACACGTTACTCAGAAAATCGGGCGGGCGCACTTGCATATCTAACTCAGCCCAGCTCTGATCGCTGGTCTGCGCCAGGGAAATCAGGCCAGTGGTCGGGGATTGGAGGTTCAGGAACAATGGCCTCGCCTCTGGGAACAACGTCGGGAGCTTCAATTCGCGCACGATCTCATGCACCGAGTAGGTTGTGATCAGCGGCAACGTATAGGAGCCGCCAAACGTGCGGCCTTCCTGGTCCACGATTACTCCGGGGCCAAGGGTGACGCCCCAGCGCGCTAATAACGGCTCAAGTCCCGTGTCGATGTGGGGATCGGCTAAGACCGCGAGCCGACCACCTCGGTCGAGGAACTGTTTGAGACTCTCTGCCTCAGCCGCCCGGAGAGGGATCTTGGGCCCGGCAATCACCACTGTCGCCGCATCGGCCGGGATCGGTTCACCACTGAGGAGCCGGGCCAATTTTGGAGTATACCCTTCTTGCTCAAGAATGGCGCGAAGCTGGGAATAGCCCTCCTTGCCACTGTCGTTTAGCTCGTGCTCCCCATGGCCTTCCAGAAAATAGACGGCCTGGCCGCGTTCCCGCAGGGCCCGGAGGAGGGCTCCTGTGACCTCGGATTCAGTGATCGCGGTGCCGCGCGCCTGCCGACCTTTCGCTGTCGTCACGACCAGAGTCCCGTACTGATTCACCCCAAATTCTTTGGCTTGGGCAGGGTGCTGATCTGGATCAAGCACGTGATAGCGGATCTTCGGCGATTGGGCACGGTAGGTTTCGAGCAGGTCTGTCCCAAGCCGGTCTTCATCACTGCCTTTTTGGACGAACGCGTAGATCGTGACCTCCTGAGTAAGTTGTTTCAGCAGGTCAAGCGTTTGCGGCGCCAGCGTGAACCGACGCGTCTCAGACCAATCCCAGCGGGCTTCCCGATAGGCCGCCAGCGCATTCACCACGATCAAGACGGCGGCTACCAGGCCGATGATGACCATGCTGTTGGCTCCACGGATCGCCTTCGGCCAGCTTCCCAGTCGTCCGCGGCCCCGCAGGAATGTCAGCAGCTTTATCGCCATCGGTTGGCCTCCACCACCCGATAGGCCAGGGTGAGCCAGAGGATCGTAAAACTCACAAAGAAGACGATCGAGGTCGTGCTGATCAATCCCTGGACGAGCCCATCAAAGTGAGGAGCCAGGGCGATCCTCTTCTGGATTACCGCCAGGGTCGTCATCTCGGGATCTGGAGTGATAAGCCCTATCACCCAAAGCGCTAAGAGGATCCCGACGCCGATAAAGCCCGCCACGATTTGGTACTCGGTCAGGGCCGAGGCGAACAGCCCGACGGCGATAAACACCAAGCCCAGCAGCCACAAGCCCAGGTAGGCCGACGCCAGCGCGGTCCACGGAAAGGTCGCAAATTGGGCCAGCATCGCCGGCAGCACCACGGTCAGCGCAAGCAGGCCCGTGTAGATGATCACCGCCGCCAGGAACTTGCCGCCCACGATGCTCATGACCGGAATCGGCGCGCTGAAGAGCAGATCGTACGTGCGCTGCCGCCGCTCTTCGGCAAAGAGCCGCATCGTCAAAAGAGGAACGACAAAGACCAAGACCAGCCCCATGTTGTGAAACATGGGACGGAACACCAGTTGGACCACGTTGAAGGCCGGGACCATCCCCTGGTACTGGAGAAGCTGCATGCTCCGTTCACTCGCGATTTTGGCCACACCGTAGAAGAGAAACCCGATGACCGCGAGGAAAATGCCGGACACCACATAGGCCACCGGCGAGGTGAGGTAGCTCCAGAGTTCACGCCGGGCTATGATCCAGAGCGCTCTCATGACGGCGCCTCTACGGTGTCCGAGCCCGTCAGATTCAGGAAGACTTCTTCCAGACTCAACGAGAGCGGCGTCAGCTCCGCCAACCCCCACGAGCGCTGCACGGCCTGCCGCGCAATCTCCTCGGCCAGATCCTTCCCTAGCTCACATTCCACGATCCAGCGCCGCTCGCCGGGGCCGCCGGGTCGTCCCTGCCCCCAATCTGAGTCCGAATAGATCCCGATCACTCCAGGAATTGACTTGAGTTCATTGACGATGTCTGGCGGCGGGTGTCGGAGCCGCAGTGTGAGCTTCTCCGATTTGCGTAACCGGGCGGCTAACCGCTCTTGCTCATCCACCGCGGCGATCCGCCCCTTGTGCATGATGATCACGCGCTGACAGAGTACGGTGGCTTCCGGCAGGATGTGTGTGCTCAGCAAGATCGTATGGAGACCAGCCAACTTGCTGATCAACTGACGCATTTCATGGGTCTGGCGAGGATCCAATCCCGAGGTTGGCTCATCTAAGATCAAGACCGCTGGGTTATGGATCAGTGCCTGCGCTAGTCCCAGCCGCTGCTGATAGCCCTTGGAGAGGTTTTTGACCAAGCGGCGGCGCATCTCGCCGAGTCCGCAACGTTCGATCACGCCTTCTCTCGCCGCACGAAGAGCCAGCCCCCGTAAGTCACGCAACGCACCCAGAAAATTCAGGTATTCTGTGACGGTCATGTCTGGGTAAAGAGGTATGAATTCCGGCAGGTATCCGATCTGTCGCTTGGCCTTTGTGGCATGCGTGCCCAACTCATAGCCGCCCACCGACGCAGTCCCACTCGTGGCAGGCAGGCACCCTGTGAGGATCCGCATCACCGTGGTTTTCCCTGCCCCATTGGGACCCAACAGGCCGACGATCTCGCCCCTTTGTACTGAAAAGCTAATGCGGTCATTGGCGAGCACGTGGCCGTAGCTCTTTGTGAGGTCTTTGACCTCGATCATGAAGTCACTTTCCCATTGGGTCCCCGCTGGCTTCATGCGCTCACCTATTCAGGACGCTTCAGGACTGATTCAAGCCCTTTTTTCGACGGAGCCTGAATCCTTAGCGATTCCCAGTGCTCTCCTCCATCCCGCGAAAGCATCAGACCCCTCGTGTCCGACCTTGCGACAAGCACCGAAGGGTGAGAGGGGTCTAACAGCCGGTCTGCCTGACTGGTGGGAATCACCTGGGGCATTTCAGAGTTGGCAACGCGCTGGTCACTCGCCAGCTCCCATCTGGACCCATGGTCGGCAGACCAAAACAGTCCGTCTGGCGTCCGGACAGACATCTTGCCAGGGATGACAGGATCGATGGCGAGACTCAGAATCCGGCGGCTTGAAAGACCCTTGACAGGAAACCAGTACTCTCCGCCATCAGCCGTTCTGTACAGCCCGGCATTCGCGGTGCCCGCGTATAAGACGCCGCGCTGGGCACGATCTTCGACTAGACAGGTCACCATCTCGCTTCCCATGCGGTAGGACGAAAGCTTCCAGGACCGGCCTACGTCGGTGCTCTTCAGGATGCCCCAACGCTTCGTCGTCAAGTACATCACGGCGGGATCGTGTGCGCTGACCACCAGCCCTGAGATGTCCTCGGCTTCAACGAATCGCGGCGGAGCAATCGGCTCGTCCTTTCGCGCAGGCAGTTTGGTAGTGAACACCTGCGGGCTTCTCATCACCTTACCCGGCAGGTTGCCCGCAACCGCGAAGGCCACGGTACGTCCGGCCAGATCCACAGACAGCAGCTCAAAGCCCACCAATCCAGGCCCAGTGTGGGTGAGCTGAATGACCTCGCCGGTATCCAGGCGCATGGCGAACAGGTTGCCAGATCCGTCCTCATTCAGCGCATCGAATTCACAATTCGACACAAAGACCAGCCACCTTCCATCGGCAGACAGCGTGGGAAGCAGATTCAAGCAGGTGGAGGAATGGGTGACTTGTCGCAAGGTCCCGCTCGGTATGTCCACGGTATAGACCTCGGAATTCAGATCCGGATTTTCTCCAAGGAAATCCAGACGGGAAACGAAAGCTGCCCGGTGCCCCTGGCCGGCCAATACCAGCGAGTCAAAGATTCCTGAGATGACGTTGAAGTGAGAGTCAATCTGCAGGCGAATCTCTCCAGTCTGACGAGTCCAGGCATACAGGGTCGTTCCCCCTCCTAGGAACTGAGGCTTGAGATTCTCGACGAACAGCACGGTCTGTCCATCATGGCTGATCACCGACCAGTGATGACGGGCCGGCGGCGTGGTGTGGGTGATTTGGATCACCCGGTCGGTTCGGAGGTCGAACACAAAGACCTCCTCGTTCCCATCCTCGTTCTGTCCGGGAACGAAGTCGGCGTCAGACGTGAGGATCACGCTGTCCCCATTGCCCGAGATCTGAAGCTTCAGGATAAACTGGTTCTCCGTCGCACTTTGAAAGTGCGTGAGCTGGGTGTAGCGGAGGTCTCTAGCGTCATAGAGAAAGACTTGGAGGACATGATTCGGGTTTTGTCCTGGAATGAGATCCCCATCGCCCAGAAACACCAGCCGCTGTCCATCGGCGCTGATGCTGGGCGAGGCCGAGAAGACTCCAGGTGGGGTCACCGCCTCGGCGCGTCGCGAAGCCCGGTGAATGCGCACCACATGGCGGATGGGTGGGCTGTCTGATTCCGGACAATCGGTGGCCGCCGCGATCCACTGCCCGTCGCCCGACAGGACGGGCGCAAAATAGCCGCAGTCCGATGCCGCTGTGACCTGAGAGCCAAGAGGCTCTGCAGAGGGAGGGATCTCGGCCTGCCCACCTGTGCCAGCGGCCGCCAGGAAGCCAAGCACGGCGCACATCTGGAGCATGCGCCTACAGATCAGCCGCATGAGCGCCTGCCTTCTCCCGGAGGAGCCCATGGCTAGTGGGTATGATCGACCGGAACGGTCAGGAAGAGCTGGCGGACGTCGCGATCCACCCAAATCTTCGCCCCGTTGACCAGCGCCAGTTCCCAGTCCGTCCTCGCTGTAACCCAGCGCTCTTGCTGGATAAGCTCTCGGACTCGATCCCGCGCCTGGTCAAGCCTGTCCGTGTGCCAGAATGAAGAGAGCTTTTTCCGGTTCTTCTCCCAGTATAGGGTGATCTCCTCGTCACCCACCGGCAAGATTTTTCGCCGGCTGGCCTCCAACTGCTGGATGAGCAACTGCTGGCGTAACTCCGTGCGCCATTCGGCGAGTGTCGTGTGGCCGCGTCGCAGCTCCTGCTCGAACCCCTCACGCCCCCCCATCTGTTGCTCGCTGTGCTGCTCGATAAGCCTGACCTGCTCGTCAATCGCCTGGATGGTGACGCTGAGTCCCAACCTCTGTGCTTCTTGCAACTTTAATCGTTCCAAGGCTGTGCTATTGATGATGTGCCGGAGGAGAGTTCGTTCTTCGAGAGGGTCGAGCGGCTGGGCTGCACCATTTGCCTCAGCGCCTTGGTCGGCAGAGGAAGAGGGCTGGTTCTGGGCCATCTGGTGGGCCTGATGTGCAGCCGCGGTCGCACCTGCCGCGTCGGGCTTGTTCTCGGCGTCTCCAGCAGATTCTTCGGGGCTGGAGGAGTTTCACGCTGCGCACAGGAACTGCCCAGCATTCCGCAGAGCAGCAGGCTGAGTCCCAGATACAGGTCCTTCTTGTTCATCGCTCTCCCCCTTCATCGGCTCGTTGAGGGACTGGCGACCGGCGCATCCAAGTCAATCCGGTCGGCGATCCAGATCGTCGCGCGCTTTCTGGCTTCTTCGATCCGGCGGTTATATTCTGTGTTGCTGCGCATGCCCCTGATGAGCTCGTCCAAGAGATCTCGTTTGTCTTCCGGGCGACCCCAGCCCGCTGCTCGGTGTTCCTCCACCAGGACAATGTGGTAGCCGTGAGGGGAACGAAATGGCTGGCTGATCTCTCCCGGTTTCAGCTTAAACACAATGTCGTCCCAGGGAGCATAGTTTATACCTGGGGTCACCCAGCCCAAGTCGCCTCCCTTGGTCCGCGACAGATCGGTTGACGTGCTTTCGGCCAGCCTCGCGAAGTCGGCCCCTTCTTTGAGTTGGCGATACAACCGATCAGCCAGATCGGGCGTCAGCACGATGATCTGGCGGGCTTTCACCTGTTCAGGAAAGAGCGTATACTTTTCCTGCTCGAATTGAGCTTTCAGATCGCTCTGGGTTACGAGAACAGCCTCCATGAGCCGCTTTCGCACTTTCATTTCGAGGCTGCCCTTCCGAATGTCGTAGCGCAGCTTGGCGGGGTTCCCCCCGGTGAATGCCAGCATGGCGGCGAAGGAGGCGTCATCGGTCTTTCCCTGTCTTTCTTTGACGGCGGCCTCCACTTCCTCGTCCGAGATGCTGATGCCCATCTCGCGGGCCAACTGCTCTTGCAACACGTTAGCTATCAAGGTCTGCAATGCTGTCCTGGCGCGGGCATCCCTCGCTTTCCCGGGCGGCAGCCCCGGGTGGGCACGCTCATACATTTCCACATGGATGCGAACGTCCCCCTTCGTGATGACGACTCCGTTTACCCGGGCGACGATTCCCTCGTCGCCAGGATCGCTTGCCGCCGTCACACTGCCGACCGCCAGAAGCAGAAGAACCAACCCGGCAACGCTCAGCCTGTGGGTCAACTTGACCATGTGTGTGGCCTCGTTCCAAACAAGAGGGGGTAACAATTTTCAGGTCGTTACCCCCTCCTCGTCCGTCACATTGACGAATCAGCCCTCAGTGAAACGGGCCTATTCGCATGCTGTTGGGCGATTACTTCCACGGAGGCATCTGCGGCCAGGAAATGGTGCCCGAGTTCCAACCCACGGCATTCGAGATGCTCGTGACGCCCACGGGCAGAGGCGACGCGGTCGTCCCCTGCAGCGTCAGCAAGCTGTTCATGTTGGTTCGGACTTCTCCGACCTTCGTCAACAACTCCGCATCATAGATACTCATCTTGTCCTGATAGGCCGCTGACATCACGACATAGTGGCCGCCGCCGCGTTTCGGCCCAATGTGCGAGCCGTGACAGCCGTTGGCGCAGTCCATCTGCACGATCACCGTGTCCGTTGCTGTGTCGATGATCGCCGCTTGGGATGACTTCGACCCCTGCACGTACACCTTCGAGCTGTCCGGGTGAACGATGATCTGTATCGGGATATGGACGTTCGGCACCGGCGCGCCCATGAGTGTGCAGGTTGTGCATGCACCGAGGCTCACAACCCCCATTGGGGCTCCGGTCATCGCATTGGTCACACTGATCCTGTTGTCAACCGCATTGGATGTGTAGGCCTTCGTGCAGTTGACCAACGTTCCAGTTGCCACTGGATAGACTCCTGCCGACGGGAAGAACACTTGTCCTCCGCTCGGGCTGGTCGGGGTCGCTGGAATCTGGACAACCCCGATCCGGTTGTTCAACGGCGCGGGGACTGTGTCGTGAATCCCATCGCCACAGACCCAGTTCCCATGCGGGAAGTTCTCGCCTAGGTCCACCGTTTGACTGACCTGCGGAGGAATCGTAGAGACGATCTGATTCGGATCAAAGATCCCAAGGTTGCCGTGGATATTCGCGGGTGCCCCGGGTGCCGCGCTCTGTCCCGTGTTCCCGACCTGGCCCGCTTCCATCGTCACCCAGCCCACTGTGCCGCCCGGGTTGGTCATGACGTGGGTCACATCGCCGGCAAACAGCGTATTGGTTGCGCCGACAATGCCTTGGCCGCCTGACCGTAAGATCCACTGAAATGTTTGGCCGTGTAGATTGGTGGAGAAGGTAAAACAATCTCTGTTAGGTTGGCTGATCACGGACCCAGGCGGGTTACCGGCCGCGGTGCCGTTCGGCCCGATCGGATCCCCCGTCTTGGTGAAGTGGTTGTTGTTCCAGAGGTTGTGCGTGGTCGTCGCGCCTTCGAACCGGCCGCCAACCTTCCGGGAGCCATTACATTGGACCGGTTCCGTCACACCAGAGGCTGCGGCAGTCTCGAGTGCGCCGCTTGCACCGGTAATGGTTTGATTCGAATCCAACCAGAGATGGGCGCTCCCGCAGTGCACCACCCCTGGGTAGGTGGTGTTGGGCACGCCGTTAAAGCCCGGATACTCATAGGTCGCGGTCGTGCACCATTCGCCGATTCCAATCACCCCCTGGCGATCGGGCGTAGCCATGTCCAGCGTGTCGGTACCCTGCAGAATTTCCGGAACAGGTCCAGACCCTACGCCGACACTGATATTGCCTGCCATCCAGGGATGGATGAGACAGATGTACGGACTGGTCCCCGGATTGGGGAACGCCACTGTGAACGTGTCACCAGGAAGCTTCTTTCCACTATCAAACGCCGGCCCAGCCGGGATGGGGATCTGGGACCCGAATGGGGCCGCTGCGAGGGCGGTCACGGTGTGAGTGGTATTGGGGTCGTTGAAGTGCCAGGTGATGCTATCGCCTGGGTTGATGCTGATTTGGACCGGCGTGAACCATGGCTGGATCTTACCAACGTTCACCGGATGGTCCACAGCGACTGCCCAAGAGGATGTGGCACCGAATACGACCAGAGCCACTAACACGAGAGTCACGAGTCCACACTTTGAAGTTCTCATAATTTTTCCCTCCTGAAGGCTCTCTACCGATACAATGAATTTCGAAGTTACAAACCTAACTACCTAGTCTTGAGACTCCCTTCCGCCCTCTCTCCACGCCTCACCTCCTTCCTTGCCTGCCTTCTTTTGCCAGGCCTGACAAACCACCGAGATCCGTTTAGATGAGGAGAGCCCTACGAGCCATTGCAGGCTTTCCCCCCTGCTCGCGTAGGGTATTTGAATGAGTCCGTGGAAAAAATCCGTGACGCCACGGAATTTTTAATCCGTGGCGCTACGGAATTTCGAACCCGTGGCGCAACAGAATTTTGGAAACGGAGGCGAAGCTACAAAATGTTGTTCCAACAAGCAGGCAATGCCACGAGATGTAGAAAGTGGGGACGGAGGGGGCCCCGCCGTGGCCCACCGTCACTCCTCTGTGGGGCAAATGCCTCGTCTGAGGGCGTAGCGGATGAGTTCTGCGTGACTTCGGAGATTGAGCTTGCGCATCAGATTCGCTCGGTGGGTCTCGACCGTCCGTACGCTGATGAAAAGCCTGTCTGCAATCCCAGCATTACCCAGGCCCTGACTGACCAAATACAGGACTTCCCGCTCCCGTGCCGTGAGGGTGTCATACGGCTCCAGTACGACGCCACCCGTACTCTGCCGGTACGCCTCGACAACCTTTTCGGTGAGCGGGGGACTCAGATAGCGCCGGCCAGCCATGACTTCACGCACTGCCAAGACCAATTCATCGGCACGTGAGCTTTTGAGCACGTAGCCTGCAGCACCATCTCTCAGCGCCTCGAACACATACGCCTCATTACTGTACATGGACAAGATAATGACGTTGATTGGGGGCGCGCACTTCGCCACTTGACGCAGAGCAGCGAGGCCGTGAATGCCTGGCATCATGAGATCGAGCAAGATCACATCCGGACGCATGCGATCACTCAGTTGCACCGCTTCTGTCGCGTCAGCAGCTTCGCCGACAACCATGAAATCAGATTCCCCTTCCAACAAGACCCGCAGGCCTTGGCGGACGAGGTGATGGTCATCTGCTAAGAGAATATTGATGCTCATACTTCCTCCAATTTCCATTGTTTGACCCGACGTTCGAGTGGCAGCTCAGCCGTAACCCTGGTGCTGCGGCCAGGCGCAGACTCCACCGTCAAGTCACCTCCAAGCCCACGCGCCCGTTCCTGCATTCCAGTCAACCCCAAAGTAGTACCCGCCTTGGCGTTCAAGTCAAACCCGATCCCCTTGTCCTCGATCTGTACCCAGAGTGAACTATCAGCCCACACGCGGACCATCGCACTAGTGGCCCTTGCATGACGGGCGACGTTGGTCAACGCTTCTTGGACAATGCGATACGCCGCTGTCTCCACTTCCTGCTCGAAACGTCGCTCTATTCCGGTGTGCTGAAAGGTTACTTGAACATTGGTTTGGTCGGCGCATCTCTGGAAAAGCCACAAGAGAGCGGGCAGCAACCCCAGATCGTCCAACATCGGCGGTCGCAGATCGAGCGACATATCGTGAACCCGCCTTATCAGCTCTTCAACTGAGCGTTGTGCGATCTCTAGCTTGCCCCCCGACGTGACATCTGGCTGACGGCCCGCGGCTTCCAGCGTCAGCTTCAAGGCAGTCAGCAATTGGCCGATCTGATCATGCAGTTCACGCGCCAAGCGACGACGCTCCTCCTCTTCGAACACCATCGCTGCCAGGCGTGCTCGGGCTTGCTCGTTTCGCTTGCGCTCCGTGAGCTCGCGAATGATGCCACTAAAGAACGTGCCGGTTTTTGACCACCACATTGCCAGTGACAGCTCCAGCGGGAATTCCGTCCCGTCTTTGCGCAGACCCATCAGCTCGATTGTTTGTCCGACCAAGCGCGATTCCCCGGTGTGCGTCACTCGTGCCATGGCCCGGCTATGCGCCTCGTGGTAGCGGGTTGGCATCAATAGGGTCAGCGGCTGATTCAGCACTTCCGTTTCCGTATAGCCAAACATGAGTTGAGCGCCCCGGTTCCATGACTGAATATGCCCTCGCTGGTCAGCCACGATGATGGCGTCGTGAGCTGATTGTGTAATGGATCGGAATCGTTCATTACTCTCCCTCAATGCCTCTTCAGCCTGCTTGTGTTCGGTAATGTCTTCGATCAGGGCCACCAGCCAATGGATTTTCCCGTCATTACCATGAAGAGGGCTCACTGTCAGCCGAGCCAGCAGGACTTCTCCGGTCTTCTTGACGTAACGTTTCTCGAAGCCGACTCGTCCCTGGCCCCCGAACACTTCCTCGGCCCCTCGCACGCTCAGAGCGACGTCGTCGGGATGAGTGATGTCTAGAAACGTCTTCGTGGTGAGCTCTTCCTGGGTGTAGCCAAGCATCGTAGAGAACGCACGGTTCACCATTACAAGGTGATAGCTGTGGTCGGTAATTGATATCCCGATCGGCGCGCCTTCAAAAACCTTGCGAAACCGTTCTTCGCTTCGGCGCAATGCTTCCTCTATGCGCTGGCGCTCCTCGATTTCAACTTTCAAGGCTCTGTTGGCTTCTTCGAGCTCGGCGGTACGTTCCTGCACCCGCCGTTCCAGTTCATCATGAGCTCTTCGTAGTGCCTCCTCTGCCATAATACGATCCGTCACATCACGGCATACACCGAGAACACCGACAACTTCTCCGTTGCGGAGCTGAGATGTTTGGACAAATTCACCGACCCAATAACCGCCAGTTTTTTCACGGATCCTCAGTGTGAAGCAGGGAAGACTCTCGCCTGCCAAGACCTGCCGGAATCGTTCCATTGCGAGTGGCAAGTCTTCAGGATGTACGATTGGAGCATATGGCTGTCCGATCCATTCAGCGCGCGACCAGCCTGTATGCAATTCAAATGCCGGGTTCAGTGAAGTGATCATGCCATCAGGCGAGAGTGTGTAAATGACATCCCGCACGGCCTCGACGAGACTGCGGTAAAGGTATTCCGAATGATGCAATGCGTCTACTGTTCGCTCATGACTTCTCGCCACAAGCCGAAGCTCTGTTTCCTTTTGGGGTAGGGCCTCGTAGATCCAGAAGAAGCCCAGTCCGTAAAAGAGCCAACTTGTACATAACGCCACCAGCCATGCCCATGCTCCACCAACATTTCCCAAAAACTCAGTCAGGAGGTGCTCCTTCAATAATTGATCTGCCATCATAATGATGTGGCCAACAGCCATCAGTAGGGACCCCAAGGCAATAAAGGTCATCCCTCGCCAGATGCTGCTGCTCTTGACCGCTCTCGCTGTCAGAAAGCCAAAGGCGGTGGCTAACAAAAGAAATGGCAATTCTAAAATTGCAAACCAGGTACTCATTGTGGATCTCCCTGTATAAAGTCCTACTTTTCCCTGGGAATCCTGTCAGGCCCCGGAGCTAGTTGAGACATCTGCCATCTTTCCTAAAGAAACTTAAACGTTAATCGGGCAAATCATGGATAACCGTTGGTGGAAAGACCTGATTTCAGCAAGGAAGATTCCCCGTGAATACTGTTGCTGAATTCAGGTTGGATTAAGTCTTTGCAATTGAAAGGGAATCCTTAAACGCAATGGTGTACCAACTTCCCGTGGGCAAGAAGTTTTCCCAGAGCCTGCTGCTGATCCACCGCACCCACTTGGGCTATGAGCGCACCACGCTCCTGCCCGTCGCCTTCGTCCCCATGACCGGCGAGGCCGAAGAGAGATAGTCATTCGGCAAACTTGATGCCGGTCGTCTGGACTTCGCGGTAGGGGAGCAGCCAGACCAACGACTCGTCCTGCAGGTCACCGACCTGGATGCGGTTGCCCCACGGATCGCGGAAATCGCAGCGGAAGTGCGGCTCCAGCTTCAGCCCGTACTTCTGGGTGAGCTTCTCCCGCACCTCGTTGATCTGCGCCTCGTCGCGCACCATGATGCCGAAGTGCTTCACGCGGTCCGGGCGGAGCTCCTTCACCTCGAAGATGGCCATGAACTGGTGCTCGCCCAGCTTGCACCAGGCCGCGCCCTCGCCGCCCCGGAGCATCTCGAGATTGAACACGTCGGCATAAAACGCCACGGCCTTCTCGGCGTTGTCCACCTCGATGGCGACGTGGTTGCACCCGTAGACCTGCACAGCCATACTGATTCCCCCCGAGTTGAGTCTGTCCCGTCTTCTCACGCCGGCCCTCCGGCGTCTCCCGCCATCATAACAGACGACACCGATCGAAAGTCGCGAAGAAAAGT
>VBOK01000126.1 GCA_005877565.1 Nitrospirota bacterium | reverse complement strand
TCACCCAAAAACGTTTTTCATTTTCGGAAATCGCGTAGGTTTCGTCATCGTCAAGGTCAAAATCCTTGATCAGGAGAGAGAAGGCCTTTCCCCTATTCTCTTTGTCGAAGTAGTAGGACAGTTGGAAATTGCCGAGGATTCCTTTAATGACGTCTTCCTTCCCTTGGGCGGCTTCTCCAGCCCAACAATCGTTGGCTAGATGTATCCAAGATAGGGTACTTACAGATAAAGCAGCCGCTATAAGAATCTTGCTAAACATAACGCTACTTCCTCTCTTGGCTCCACGTCACTGCGAACGCCTGAAGAATTTAAATTTATTGGGGTTCACATCTGCCGGATAAACCTCCTCTAACGTCCCTGATGCCAGCCCCTGCGTAATATATGCTGGCTGATCGATATAAGGGCTGTAGAAGTACAAAGCCCCGCTAGTTGTATCTGGAAGGATACTGTTATAGACGACCCAGGCCGCAATAAATGAATCGATTAGGGCTTGTCTTTGTTTCGATGTCAAATGCTCCCCGCTCTTCCTTCCCGCTAAGACATTCGACACTAAGCGGAAATTAACGTTTCCGAATGACTCGAAAGCATTTTTGGAAGAGATAACCCGACTATAGGTCGGAAGATTTCGGAATTCATAAGTTGTATCCTGGAACCGGTTCTCGATGGCATTGGCTACAGCGATCTTGCTCTGAACATTCTGACCTAACGCTTCGGCATACACAGTGGCAACGACAATTGATGGCACCCCACCGAGATTGTCGGGAATCTCTGCAGCCGCGAAAAAGTAGCCTGTCCCCTATTTTGCTTAGCCGTGGGCGTCCTTGTATTCCTCGTGCCAGGACATCTGGATGGCTTCGAGGATCTTCTCGTTGGACTTCCTCGCATCGCCGATGAAACCCGGAAGTTCGGTCACCCACCGATGGAGATCGGTGAACCGGATCGTCAGCGGATCCACATCCGGATGCTGCTCCATGAGCTGAAGCGCGATCTCTTCGGTATCGTTCCAATCAATTTCCATCGGACTCCCTCACGTCACGTCTGAAAGCTTCTTGTCCTTCAGCGCCTCCTGCAACGTGCTGTTCATGAGCTTCTCGGCCAGGCTGTAGGAGGCCTTGTTCAGCTTCTCGATCGCGTCCCGGAGGGCACGGTGGTCGGTGCCGGCCATGGCGGACTTGAGGTTGGCGACTGCCGCCTGGATCGCCGCCAGTTCCTCGGGGGTAGCCAGATTGCCGGCGCGCGCCAGTGCCTTCTCCGTGGCCCGCAGGATGCTCTCGGCTTCGTTCATTGCCTCGATCCGCTGCCGTTCCTGAATGTCCTGCTTCGCGTAGACGAACGAGTCGCGGATCATGCGCTCGACTTCCTGGTCCGTCAGGCCGTAGGAGGGCTTGACCTCGATGGATTGCACCTCGCCCGTGCGCACGTCCCGCGCCGTGACGTTGAGGATCCCGTTGGCGTCGATCATAAAGGTCACCTCGATGCGGGGGACACCAGCCGGCATGGGAGGAATCCTGAGCTGGAAGCGCGCCAGGCTTCGATTGTCCTTGGCGAGCTCGCGCTCGCCCTGGAGGATATGGATGTCCACGGATGTCTGGCCGTCGACGAACGTCGTGAATAGCTCCTTCGCGCTGGTGGGGATCGTCGTATTGCGGCGGATGAGGCTGCTCATCACGCCGCCCATCGTCTCGATCCCCAGGGTCAGCGGGGTCACGTCGAGCAGCAGCATGTCCTGAATGCCGCCCGACAGGATGTCGGCCTGCACGGCGGCGCCCAAGGCCACCACTTCGTCCGGGTTGAGCTCGCAGTGGGGTGTCTTCCCGAACAGGGCCTGGACCCTCTGCTGCACGAGCGGCATCCGGGTGGACCCGCCGACCAACACGACTTCATCCACATCGGTCGCCGGCAAGCCGGCATCCGCGAGGGCCTGGCGGCAGGGCGCCAGGGTCTTCTCCACCAGATCGTCCACCAGCTTTTCCAATTCGGCCCGGGTGAAAGTCCGGCGGTAATGGCCCTTGCCGTCGGGGAGCGGGACTTCCACCACGGTCTCGGTGTCCGTGGACAGGCGGCATTTCGCCTGCTCGGCCCGGATGCGCAGTTCCTGCTGGAGCTCGGGTCGTCCCTCCACGGAGAGGCTATGCTTGACTTTGAGGTCCTGCATCATCACATCCACGAGCCGGCGGTCGAAGTCGTCGCCGCCGAGGTGCGTGTTGCCGTTCGTGGCCAGGACTTCGAAGATGCCGCTCTTGAGCTTCAGGATCGAGATATCGAAGGTGCCGCCGCCCAGATCGTACACGGCGATGATGCCCTGCTTGCGCTTCTGGAGGCCGTAGGCCAAGGAGGCGGCGGTCGGCTCGTTGACGATCCGCACCACCTCCAGGCCGGCGATCTTCCCGGCGTCCTTCGTGGCCTGACGCTGGCTGTCGTTGAAATAGGCGGGAACGGTAATGACGGCCTTGCGGATCTCCTCGCCGAAGAAGGCTTCGGCTCGGGCCTTGAGCTCCTTGAGCACCATGGCCGAGATCTCCGGCGGGGTGAGCGACTTGTTCCCAATCTGGAGCCGGATCACACCGTTCTGCTCGGTAAGCTTGAACGGGAAGTACCGGAGTTCCTGGGTGACATCCGCGAGGCCCTTTCCCATGAAGCGCTTGACCGAATAGACGGTATGCTCGGGATTACGGACGAGTTGCTCCTTGGCCGCGTCGCCCGTCAGAAAGCCTGAAGGCGTGTAGGCAACGATGGAGGGGACCAGCGTGCGTCCTTCCGGTCCCGGGATGACCGTGGGGGTCTTTCCGTTCATGTACGCCACGAGGGAGTTGGTCGTCCCGAGATCGATTCCGACGATGCGTGCCATCTATGCCAACACCTCATTGAGGTTCTGCAGCATGTTCATCACGTACGACCGCTCGGAGAGGAGGTCGCGCATTTCCTTCAAGGTCCGCTCCTTGGTGGCGGTCTGTGTCTGGTCGTGCGGTGGCTTCTCGACCAGCTTGTCCCAGATCTGGAAGAGCTCGGCCAGGCGGTTTTCCAGGGCGGCCCGTTTTGCCTCCAGGGTCTTCCTGGCGCCTCTCAAGAGTTCCCCCGCGCGTGCCAGGGTCTTGGCATCGTTCTCAGCCGTGGCCGCATGGAACGCTTCAAGGTGCTCCTGCATCTCGAGGATCGCCTCGAAAAGATCTGCGGGCGCCTTGCCAGGGATGTCCTTCGCGGCTCCGGCCTCCAGCCGCAAGAGATACTCCACGCGCTGGAGGGGATCCTTGAGCGTCCGGTAGGCCTGGTTCAGGATGGCGGAATTGGCCAGGCTCACGGCCCGCTCCATTTCCGACTTGCCCTCGAAGAAGTCGGGGTGGAAAACCCGGCTCAGCTCGTAGAACTTGGTCTCCAGACGGGCAGTGTCAATATTGAGCTTGCGCGGAAGTCCGAAGCACGTGAAGTAGTCCATGTCCTTCGATAGCGGTTGAACCTTCACGCACTGGTTGCAGAAGTACTCGCCGCCGATGTCGGACTGGCAATGCCAGCACATGCTCCGCGCTAACGGAAGTTCTTTCTTGGTGATCTCCATAGGGGCTCTGCCTTCTTGGACTCCCTTAGACACGACGCGGGCATGGCCATCGCTCTCGGCCATGCCCCGTGTGTGCAGTTCCTGTGGGAGGAAAGGTTAAACGGAGAACGATTCTCCGCAGCCGCAGCTCTTGGCGGCGTTCGGGTTGCTGAACTTAGGCCCGAGCAGCCCCCGCCTTTCACCCCCAAGCGCAGGCCGGCATGGCCGAGGCCCTGGACTTCCTGCAGGCGCTTGACCTCCTTGATGGCGTTCGGAGTCAACGTCACGACCGGTGTGACTGCAGAGGTCTCTTCCATCGGACGCATCCTCCTCCTTACCTCGCCTCGACAGTGGCCGGCGCTGCCTGTGTAGCCTCGGCGGCCGCCTTCTTCTTGTAGTCCTGTAGCGCGGCCTTGATGGCGTCCTCGGCCAGCACGGAGCAGTGGATCTTCACCGGTGGCAGGTTCAGCTCCTTCACGATGTCGGTGTTCTTAATCTGGAAGGCCTCATCGACCGTGCGACCTTTCAGCCATTCCGTGGCCAGGCTGGAGCTGGCGATGGCGGAGCCGCACCCGAACGTCTTGAACTTTGCGTCCACGATGACGTTGTTCTCCACCTTGATCTGCAGCTTCATGACGTCCCCGCACTCCGGGGCGCCCACGATCCCGGTGCCCACCTGCTTGTCGTCCTTGGGCAGGCTTCCCATGTTCCGCGGGTTATTGTAATGGTCAATGACCTTTTCGCTATAAGCCATGATCCTTCCTCCCTATCTCACCACAACACGCTTGCCAGACGTGCGCTGCCTTAAGATTAATGTACGGCCCATTGGACGGATTTCAAGTCGATCCCTTCTTTCGCCATCTCGTAGAGCGGGGACATCTCCCGAAGTCGTCTCACGGCCTCCACCATCCGCTTGGCCGTGTAGTCGACTTCTTCCTCTGTTGTGAACCGGCCGAGCCCAAATCGGATGGAGGAGTGGGCCAGGTCCGAGCCCACGCCCAGCGCCCGCAACACGTAGGACGGCTCAAGCGTGGCCGAGGTGCAGGCCGACCCGGAGGACAGCGCGATTTCCTTGACGCCCATCAGCAGGGCTTCGCCCTCGACATACGCGAAGCTGATGTTCAGGTTGTGCGGGAGCCGCTGGGTCGGATGCCCGTTCAGGTAACACTCGTCGAGGCTCCTCATGATCTGAGCCTGCAGGCGGTCGCGCAACGCTGCGATCCGCTTGCTCTCCGTCGGCATTTCCTGCTCGCACAACTCGCAGGCCTTCCCGAATCCCACGATGAGCGGAACGGGCAGGGTGCCGGACCGCATCCCGCGCTCGTGGCCGCCCCCGTCGATCTGAGGCACCAAGCGCACCCGTGGCCCTTTCTTCCGCACGTACAGAGCCCCGACGCCTTTCGGTCCGTAGATCTTGTGGGCGGTGAAGGACATCAGGTCAACCTTGAGCGTTTCGACATCCACGGGGACCTTGCCGACGGCCTGCGTGGCGTCGCAGTGGAAGAGGATCCCCTTCTCCTTGGCGATCTTTCCGATCTCGGCGACGGGGTGGATTGCGCCAATCTCGTTGTTGGCCATCATGATCGAAATCAGGATGGTCTTGTCCGTTATGGCTTTCCGGACATCGTCGGGACTGACGAGGCCGTCCTTCGCGACCGGCAGGTACGTGACCTTGATGCCGCGCTTCTCCAGGGCCTTGCAGGTGTCCAGGACCGCACGGTGCTCCGTCATGCAGGTAATGACGTGGTCGCCTTTCTCCTTGTACATCTCCACGAGGCCTTTGAGCGCCAGGTTGTCGGATTCCGTGGCCCCGCTGGTGAAGACGATTTCCTTGGCATCACAGTTGATGAGTCTGGCGATCCGCTTCCGGGCGTTTTCAACCGCTTCTTCGGCTTCCCATCCGAATTGGTGGTTGCGGCTGGCGGAGTTGCCGAATTTCTCAACGAAGTAGGGCAACATCGCCTCAAGGACTCTGGGGTCCATCGGGGTCGTGGAGTGATTGTCCATGAAAATCGGAAACTTCATCGCGTTGCTCCTTCTGCTAACTGCTCTCGTTTAAGTTCGATGACCGTTGAGTCGAGATTGCGGCACAATGGTGGCCGAACCGAATTCCTTCATGTCCTCGATCGACATACTGTCGAGGAGGCCATAGATGCTGTTTTGGATGTTGCGGAGGGGCGTGCGGATATTGCAGCGCGGCATCTGCATGCAGGTGGAGTCCTCGTTGTGGTAGCATTCGGTGATGCCAACGTGGCCTTCGATCGCTTGGATGACGGACAGCACGGAAATATCAGTCGACGACTTGGCGAGGACATACCCACCCTTGGGACCGTTTTGGCTGACAATTAAGCCCTTCTTCCCCAATTTCTGGAGGACCTTGGCCAGCAGTTCGACCGGGATGTTATATTCCTCCGCGATCTCCTTGGTGTTGACGATCCGAGCGGTGCCTTTCGAGGCCATGTATTGAACAGCCATTAGGGCGTAGTCCGTCTTCTTGGAAAGTTTCAGCATCGCTAAGTCCGATTATTTTAGTCGGCGACTGGTATTATCGGAGACCATCTTGGTCGGGTATAGAGTATCACCCCTGGAAAATGCTTGTCAACATAAAATTTTTATTTTAAATTCCAATGTCTTAAGAGGCCTGACTGGAAACGCCTTATGAGTCCAGTTCGCGTCAGGTTTGCTCCTAGCCCAACCGGATACCTCCACATCGGGGGGGTCCGTACGGCTTTGTTTAACTGGCTCTTTGCCAGGCACGAAAAAGGAGTCTTCATCCTCCGGATCGAAGATACAGATCGTGAGCGGTCGACCCCTGAGGCGATCCAGACCATCCTGGACGGCCTGAAGTGGGTGGGGTTGGACTGGGACGAGGGACCTCTCTATCAGACCGCACGCCTGGCCCTTTACAAAGAGCACGCCGCGCGACTGATGACCGATGGCAAGGCCTACCACTGTTACTGCTCGGAAGAAGAACTGGAGGCTCGCCGGACCGAGGCGTTGGCTCGCAAGGAGCTTCCCAAATACGATGGACGGTGCAGCCGACGTTCTGGCCCGGTCCCTTCAGGGATTTCACCGGCCGTCCGTTTTATGGCTCCCCAGACGGGCCAGACCACTGTGGATGATCTGATCAAGGGGCAGGTGACGTTCGACAACGCACAGTTGGACGACCTGATCATCCTCAGGTCGAACGGGCTACCGACCTACAACTTTGGCGCAGTGGTGGACGATGCTGTGATGCGCATCACGCATGTCATCCGGGGCGATGACCATTTGAACAACACCCCTCGCCAGATTCTCCTGTACCGGGCCTTGGGCTATGACCCGCCGCAGTTCGGCCATCTGCCCATGATCCTCGGCCCGGACAAGGTCAAACTGTCCAAGCGACATGGCGCTACCTCGGTGCTGGAGTATGAGGAAGCCGGCTACCTGCCGGAAGCGCTGGTCAACTATCTGGTGCGACTGGGGTGGTCCTATGGAGATCAGGAAGTATTCGCCGTACCAGAGATGATCGAAAAGTTCACCCTGGATCGCATCAACAAAGCCCCTGCGGCGTTCGATCCGGAAAAGCTGCTCTGGTTGAACAGTCATTACCTAAAACATGCGGATGTGAAGCGGGTGGCAGATCTCCTGGTGCCGTTCCTGCGGAGGCAAGGCTTGCTGGCCGCCCATGGTCAGCCCGACCAGACATGGCTCGAACGACTCGTGAAGGCTTTTCGCGAGCGTTCGCGCACTCTCCTGGAAATGGCCCAGCAGGCCGCACCGTATTGCCAGGACTCGATTGCCGTGGATCCCGAGGCAGCGACAAAATTCCTGACCGCGTCGCTGAAACCCGCCTTCACCAAACTGATCCCCGCACTCGACCAGGTTCCCTCATTCGAGCATGACGAGCTCGAACGCGCGTTCAAGTCCGTCATAGCCGAGACAGGGCTCTCGATGGGCAAGCTGGCTCAGCCTGTGCGAGTGGCGCTCACGGGCCGCACTGCCAGCCCGGGTATCTTTGAAGTCATGATGCTGCTGGGGCGGCAGCGGACGGTGGCGCGGCTGAAGAAGGCCATTGACTTGATGCGCTGAGCCACCGATAATTGCGGGGACGCTACCACACGTTGCGGGTTGGGGGATCGTCTAGTGGTAGGACGACAGACTCTGGATCTGTCTACCTAGGTTCGAATCCTAGTCCCCCAGCCACTCCTCCCTTTCCTCGTGTCTCTCCACATGGGTGAACCGACACAACGGGCCAGGGTGATGCGGACGCGGATGTTATCCCCGCTGGTCCGTGAGTTGGTCGTTCTCCCCCTTGAGTCGAAGATCCCTTTTCAGCCAGGGCAGTGGGTGTCGCTCAAGCTCCCAGTAGGGGAGCGTCCGCCCTTGACGCGGGCCTACTCGATGGCCGAGTCGGAATCCTCTTCCAGAGAGCTGGTACTGGCGTTCGACCGGGTTCCGGGTGGGCTGGGGAGCGGCTATCTCTCCTCTGTCAAGGAAGGGGATGAACTGATCTTGGCGGGGCCCTATGGGAATTTCACCGCTCCTCGCCCGTTGACCGTAGACCTTGTCTTGGTGGCGCGATTCACCGGCATCGTTCCGATTCGGTGCATTCTCAGGGATTTGTTCAAGGGTCCCGTGTCGTGTCAAGTGACCTTGATCTACGGCTCGCCCACGCAGACGGAGCGGATCTATCACGACGAGCTTCAAGAGATGGCGGCGCGCCACGAGGCCTTTCGTTATCTTCCAACTGTCCTGGATGGAAGCGGGGACGCAGCGGAAGAACGCCGGCCCGAGAGCGAAATCCTCGCCTCGTTGTGGGCCGGGCGGAAGGACTTTTTGCCGATGGTCTGCGGGACGAAGGCCTTTGTGAGGCCGCTCAAAACGTACTTGTCGGAACTGGGATTTGGTCGGAAGGAAGCGAAATTCGAGACCTACGATTGAGGGGAGCGTTAATGTCCTTCCTTGACGAGGTTCTTGTTCCAGGCTGGGATCTCGATTTCGATATCCGTGCTCCCGTTCGGCACGCATTGGCAACCCAGGCGGGAGTTTAATCCGATATCCGGTGCTTCATCGAGTTGATCGAGCTCGTCGTCCGTAGGTTCATTACAGGACTCCAGCCCCTTGACGATTTTCACGTGACAGGTCGAGCAGGCGCAGACTCCACCGCATGCATGCTCCAAATCAATGCCGGCTCCTCCATTGAGCGCGATATCCAGGATGCTGCCGGGAAGGCCTGTCGGACCGTACGGGAGTTTGCTCGGATCCACCTCAAACACGATGGGCGGACCGTCCGGTTTCCGGAAGGTGATCTTGTACGCCTTCTTCGGTAACTCGACTTCCGGTTTTTCAATATACGGATTGGTTCCGCCCACGTCGTGGCAGTCTCCTACGTCACCGAGAATAACCGCGGATGCTTCACCTTATAGCAGGTGGCAGCTTATCTGCGCAAGGACGGATGGGATTGACAAGGCGGCAATCTTTCCGTTAAGGTTCCGCTGTTTCACACTCCTCTCAACGTCGACACGACCAGGGGTCCCATCGTCTAGCCTGGCCTAGGACGGTGCCCTCTCAAGGCATAAACACGGGTTCAAATCCCGTTGGGACCACCACCCGCGCTTGTTGTGCCGGCAGTCGCAACTGTATCCGACGGCCGGTTCCACCGATTTCACGGCATGTAAATCATGGTTAACCTTGACCCTCAGCCGAGGCCTCGGCCTCACTAATGTCTGTGGCGGTGATGTAGCTCAGGCAGGTGAGGGTGATCATGAGCGAGAGGCAAGTGTCGATGGAGGTGAGCATGAGGCTCTCCGGTATTCACATGCTCGTCATTTTGATGATCATGATGATCGGAATGTACATGACTATGGTCGTGTTCCATCTCCTCGTGAATGTGCACGTGGCTATGATGCTCGGATAGCAGAAGGAGCACGCCGACACCCATGATGCCGGATGCCCAGACATCGGCAGAATGCCAACGTTCGCCCAGCAGAGGAATGGAGGTTACGGCTCCGATAAACGGTGCGGTCGCAAAATACGCCGCTTCACGTGCCGCGCCGAGCATCCGAAGCGCGTATGCATCGAGCACCACACTCACTCCGTAGCTCACGAATCCGAGCGCGAGCGCGTACATCAATATGGACGGAGAGGGAAGTTTTTGGCCGAAGACGATCGCGAGGGCCAATGTGCAGGTTCCAGCTGTGAGTGTCTTGAATCGAACAATCGTAATAGGGTCTCTCAACGACAAACGTTGCGTCAGATTGTTGTCAATGGCCCAGAACAAGCAAGCAACTGCAATAGCTCCGGCACCGACCCAATCAGCCTCCATCGCACCAGGGCTATAACCAAGTACTCCAGCGCCTGTCACGATGAGGAATATGGCGACTGCTTCTCGGCGTCCGAGATGTTCGCCGAAGAAAGTTACGGCCAAAAGAACGGTCAAGGGGGCTTCCAGATTAAGCAGAAGAGAAGCGGGGACTGCAGAGAGGCGCTGAAGGCCATAGAGCATTAGAACCGGACCGAGAATTCCTCCCGTCACAAGGATTCCGAAGATCAATCCAAGATCTTCAAAGCGCAGCGGCGTCTCCCGTCTGGGTTCTATGTTGCGCGTCGAGCTTCCCCGAAAAAACTCAAAGGCAAAAAGACCCAAACCGGCTCCTAGATACAGCAATCCGGCGATCAGGAGAGGATGGCTCTCCTGTAGAAGCATTTTGGCTAGGGGGGTGCTGATGCCAAACAGAAAGGCTGCTCCCAGTCCGAAAGCGGCCCCCGTTATGGCTGGTGTCATCAAGGAGGTGGTATTACTCTTTTCAGGATGGCTTTGCAACCAGAGGGCGAGCAAACAACATTACTTCAAAGCATTCAGCTGGAGGTCATCGAAGTAGGTCACGGCATCTGACTTCGTCCAGAGTCCAATACGGCCTGTCGTGAACGTCTGATCGCAAAGATCAAAAACTGGCTTCTCATCGTAAAGCACTTTGATTTGACATCCACGATTGACCACGTGCAGCGCGTGCCACTGATTTAGATGGATCGTCTGGTCGAAGTTTTGTAACAAGTGTCGAATCCCTTTGACGACGCGATAGATCCGGATGTTCTGCTCCAGTGGATTAGCCCTTGTCAGATAATAGTTCCGGTCATCGGCGGCTCGCCAAATGAGGCCTCCCCCCATATCCCCTTTTCCCTCAATCGGCAGAAAGGAAACCTGAAGATCTACATCGGAAGCCATGATCCCATTGATCAGCAGGTCTTTGGTAGAGCACCTGGGGGATCCCCATCAAAGTTCCACAGACGGATAGAGTCCTCAGCCACGGCCGATACGGCCAGCACAGCTGAAACTGTTAGGATCAACCACACCGCTAATCGCACTGGAAGCTTCACTGGTTTAGTTCCTTTGCTGATGACTACCGCCAGGTCACTTCCTCCCAGTAAAGGTGAACGAAGGTCTCGAAGGGCGGGAAGTTCTTGGTGTTTTGTTCCTTAGAGCGAACCCAGAGGTCGATCTCCATTCCTGCAGGATCAGTCTCTCCTCCAGGAAGTGTGCGCTTCACAGGGTAGTGTACCTCATGTGTCTTGGGATCGCGCGTACGCTCCATCAGCATGAAATGGGCGTCGTAGTCTTTGTAAAGGAGCTGCCCATTCTTATAGACAACCGCCTTGCCCCATCCAGAAAGGTATAGCCAGGTCTTAGGGTATAGCGGATCCCCGTTGCCCGAATCGCCATGCTCATAAACGCGAGTTGCAATGCCACCGTCCTGATAGGGCTTTGATGCTGCAAAGCGGTCGAACACGATAAGGTACCGATCCGTTTCTTCGACAAACTCCGCCACAACTTTCCCCGAGTTAGTCAGCTCATTAACATCGATCTCGATGGTCCCTTGGACGGGCTGCAGGTGCTTCCCTCCATAATCAAGGTGATCCCATGGCGAACTATCCCGCATACTGCCAACTAGAGTGGCCCGTTGGCCTGTAATGCGAAACTGTCCGCTGTAATAAGGATGTTCAATGGCCTTGAAGATGCGTGTGCCCTCGTTGCCTTTCGGAGTACCGAATTGTCCGGCTTCCTCGCCCAAAGACGTCCCAGCTGTCCAAACAAGGACCATGGCACCCAGTGTCGTGCTGAACCTCACGAGCATCCATCGTTGCATGGGGGGCGCTCCTTTGTGCTCCTCGCTTCTCATGTCCACCTCCTTTGTGTCCTCAACTCCTCGCTCTATCTGCCCCTGGCTAAATGAAACTCTTAAGGACTGAACAATTATTTGTAACATATGTTGCAAATTTCTGCAATATACGTTAAGCTCCTTAACCATTATGGGGTGGGTGGTGTTTTCATACTCGCTGCCGTCCAAGGCGTCCTCAAGTCCACGGGTCGCGTTGTGGCGTCGGTTGCAGCGGTCAGGGGCCATCACCCCTAAGGCTGGGGTTTATGTTCTTCCTGATCGGGACGAGTGTATAGAGGCCTTTCAGTGGCTGGCGCAGGAGGTTCAGCAGGCAAAAGGGGAAGCTGTGGTGATGCGCGTGGAGCGGTTTGAAGGGCTGACCGATCCGCAGATCATCGAGCTGTTCCGTGATTCGTGCAGAAAGAAATATTCGGAAATTGAATCAGAGGCGGCAAATGTAGAAAAGGCCCTCCACGCTGCAAAGAAATCGAAGAACAACTCAGAAATCTTGGAGCGCCTGGAGAAGCTACGAAAAAAGTATACGGAGGTGGCTCAGGTGGACTTCTTCGAGTCCCCTGAAGGAGCAGGTATCGCCGGACAGATACGCGGTCTCCAGCAAGCCCTCCGCCAAGGATCCCCGTCTGACTCTGCTGTTGCCTCGGTCACGCTTTCGGAGTACCGAGACAGGCGCTGGGTCACACGGCCGCGCCCCCATGTGGATCGGCTTGCATGCGCCTGGCTCATTCGTCAATTTATCGATCCGAAAGCTGAGATCCGCTACTCTACCGACCCCCAGCCTGATGAAGTCACATTCGATATGCGAGGCGCCGAATTTGGACACAAGGGTGATCGCTGCACATTCGAAACGATGCTCTCAGCGTTCAACTTGAATGAGCCCGCTCTGCATGTAGTCGCGGAGATTGTCCATGACATAGACCTTCGGGACGGCCGTTATGCGCGACCTGAAGCTGAGGGGATTGACATCATTCTGAAGGGTTGGCTGCTGGCAGGGCTCTCAGACAGTGAACTCGAATCGCGGGGCATTGCGTTGTTTGACGGTCTCTACACCGCTTTTTCACGCCGCCCACGGCTGGCAGGGCGTTAGAGGAAACGATGTTGTTATGTTGATGGTTGGCGATAGACTCTCGTTGAATCACTCCGAATTTTTCTTTAGGATGTACTGGCATGGTTAGAGCTTCACTGAAGAACCCTTACGCGGTGGTGGCGATCAGCCTGATCGTCGTGATCCTGGGGGTGGTGTCCTACCAGAAGATGGTCCGGGACATCTTCCCCGAGATCAACGTTCCGGTGGTGGCGGTCGCCACCTTCTACAAAGGCATGGGTCCTTCAGAGATGGAAGGGGCCGTTACGCTTCGGCTCGAGCAGCTTTTCCTTCAGGCCAGCTACGTTGAGCACATGGAGTCCCGCTCGCTACCTGGCGTCAGCCTGATCAAGATCTATTTCCATCCCAATTACAATGTCGACGCCGGCTTGGCCGAGATCACCAGCCTGGCGTATTCGGCTCTCCGGTTCATGCCGAAAGGCATGTTCCCGCCGACGATCATCAAGTTTGGCGCGCAGAACCTGCCGATCGCCAACCTGACCTTGAGCAGCAACACCCTCAGCGAGAAGGAGGTTCGCGACATCGCCTATTTCTCAGTCCGCCCGCAGTTGGGCACGGTCCAGGGAGTTTCGCTTCCGCCTACGTTCGGTGGAGCGGTGCGGCAGATCACGGTCTTTCTCAATCGCGAGAAGATGCTGGCGCGCGGGATCAGCACGAACGAGATCGTCAAGGCGGTCAACGCCGAAAACCTCCTGGTGCCGGCGGGGAATGTCAAGATCGGCGACTTCGACTACAACGTGTACAGCAATAGCATCGTTTCGCTCGTCAAGGAGATGAATGACTTTCCGGTGAAGGTGATGAATGGAGTCCCGATCTACTTGAAGGATGTGGGGACGGCGGCTGATTCCTCGGCGGTCCAGGTGAACATTGTTCGGGTGAACGGACGGCGCTCCGTGTACGTGCCGATCCTCAAGCAGGCGGGCGCCAACACCCTGGCCGTGCTCGATGGCGTTCGGGAGGCTTTGCCCAAGCTGAAAGGGCTGCCGGCTGATCTGGAGGTGAAACTGCTGTTTGATCAATCCCTCTATATCCGTCAGGCGCTCGCGACCGTGCAACATGAGATGCTGTTGGGCGGGGGGCTGGCCTGCGTGATGATCCTGCTGTTCCTCGGCAGTGTCAGGTCCATGCTCATCATCGCGCTGGCCATCCCGCTGTCGATCACAGCCGCTCTCGTGTTGCTCTACTTCACGGGCCATACCATAAACATCATGACGTTGGGCGGGCTGGCCTTGGCGGTCGGCACCCTGGTGGACAATTCCATTGTCGTGCTGGAGAACATTCACCGTCATATGGAAATGGGCAAGTCGGTGCGAGAAGCAGCCGCGGACGGAGCGAGCGAAGTCGCGCTGCCGCTGCTGGTCATCACGGTCAGCATTCTGGTCGTCTATCTGCCGATCATGTTCTTCACCGGCACGATCCGGTTTCTGTTCATCCCGCTGGCCCTGGCGGTGGCATACGCCATGGGCGCCTCGTATGTAGCATCGCTGACCGTGGCGCCGGTTGCCATCGCTGCCACTCATCGGACAGAGGGACACTCCCTTGCGGAACCTGAAGCGAAGGACTCGCGCTTCACTTCCTTCGAGCGCTTCGCAGCGGGGTATGGAGCGTTTCTGCAATGGGGGCTGCGCCACAAAACCCTTGTCATCGTCCCAGTGGTAGTGGTGTTTGCCGGGACGATGGCAATGGCGCCGCGCTTGGCTACGGAATTTTTCCCCAAGGTGGACGCCGGTGAGTTCATCCTGCATGTGGCCGCGCCAGAAGGCACCCGGTTGGAGAAGACCGAGGCCATCGTGGAGAGCATCGAAGAGATCATCCGCAAGGACATCCCACAGGGCGAATTGGATCAGATCGTGTCGAACGTGGGGTTGCCGCAAGGGTGGATGGTGCTGTACACGCCGGTCGCCGGCCCGCACCAGGCCTTCGTCCTGGTCAGTCTTGTCAAGGGACACACAGGACGAACGGACGAGTACATCAACCGAATCAGGGCCGACCTCAGACGTGATTTGCCAGGCATGAAGCTCTCTTTTCAGACGGGAGGGGTGGTGAGCGACGTCATCAACGCCGGCCTTCCAGCACCAGTTGATATCAAGGTCAGTGGTGAGAAGTTTACCGATTTGAATGAGACAGCGAAGAAGATTCGTGACGTTGTGGCTTCAGTTCCTGGGACACTCGATGTGCGGGTGCGGCAGGGTATGGACTATCCGGAGATCCATCTGAACGTGGACCATGTGAAGGCGGGATTGCTGGGCTTGACCGAGCAACAGGTACTTGCGGACGTGGTCGCGGGATTGAGTTCGAACATCAGCGGCGACCCAGGGTATTGGATCGACCCCAAGACCAACAACGCCTATTTTGTAGTGGCCCAATATCCCGAGCAGAACCTGACGCGGTTTGAAGACTTCCTGTTGACTCCTCTGGTCGGGGCGCGCATCACCGATCTGCCGATTACGATGGTTGGCTCCGGCCGGCTTGGCGGCTCGACCTTCTCGCTCCAGAACACGCCGTTCGCGGGCATGCCCACCTTGCCTTCAGGCGGGCATTTCTCAGGCGATGGGCATAAGGTGCCGGTCCTGCTCAAGGATGTGGTGACGATGGAGCGGAAAACCGGCCCAGAGACGATTGATCATTACGACTTGCAGCGCACTGTGGATGTGATGTTTGGCGTGGCTGGCAATGACCTCGGGACCGTAGCCTGGCGGGTTGAGCACGCGCTGGCCGGTGTGACGCTGCCCAAGGACGTGACGATGGTGATGAAAGGGGAACTCGACAGCATGCGCGCGACCATTCGAGGTTTCGCCGCGACGCTGCCGCTTGCAGCTCTGTTGGTCTATCTCGTCATGGTGGGGCTGTTCCGCTCGTATCGCGACCCGGTCGTGATTCTGGTGGCCGTGCCGCTGGGGTTTATCGGGGTCGTCTGGATGCTGCTGCTCACGGACACCTCGGTTAATCTGGAATCGCTGATCGGAACCTTGATGATGATCGGGATCGTCGTGTCGAACAGCATCCTGGTGGTGGACTTCGCCAATGTGCTCATGCGCCGGGG
>VBOK01000258.1 GCA_005877565.1 Nitrospirota bacterium | reverse complement strand
GCGGCGATCCCGAACGCCCAACCGGGGTGCTGGCTCTCCAGCAGGAACCCGACGTAGAGGCTTGACGCCATGTCGCCCACGGCGTTCGCGCAGGCAAGGATGCCGAAGCCCAGACTACGCAGCTCGCGAGGGAGCATCTCCGCCGCCACGGCTTTCTCCAGGGTTTCCTCGACAGCGATGTAGGTGCCCGACAACACCACGACCGCCACGAGCCAGCCGAGCGAGCCGCTGAACAGAGCAAGGAGCACGTTGGTGCCCACCCCCAGGCCGTATCCCCAGAGGAGGATCTGGAGCTTGGAGCTGCGATCTCCCAGATGGCCGATCGGATACGCCACGCCAGCGCTGACGAGGTTGTGCAAGGTGTAAAGCAACACGGCAACAGAGACCGCCCCGGCTGCGTGACTGCCATCCTCGCCCAGCCCTTTGGCGGCGAGCCAGATCAGGAACGTCCGGGAAAAATCTCCCAGGCCGAACAGGAGCACACCGACGAGGAAGAGCCAAAAGGCGCGTGGGAAGGGCTGTCGCTGCTGAGGAACAGCACCATCCGGCGCAGCAGTGACTGCCGTTTCGCGCTCTTGCGTGAGAAAAAAGATCGACCCCGCCGCGAGGAGTCCCGGGACCAAGGTCCAGAGAATGACAGTACGAAACTCGACGCCGGCCCACACGAGGAGCGCGGCCACAAGCGGTCCGGCCACAGCTCCGAGCATGTCGCCCGCTCGCTCAAGCCCATAGGCGCGTCCGTAGTGGGTCGGCTCCACGGCATCCGCGAGCAGATAATCCCGCAGCGGCCCTCGAAAGCCGCGACCGATCCAGGCCGCGCTGCGCAATGACACCAGGGCCGCAAGCCCGCTGACGAGCGCGATAGCACCCGTGGCTACCGTCGTCACGAGGTAACCGAGCGAGGCCCACGGTCGTTTGCGGCGAACGCGGTGGCCCACGACGCCGCCCGCAAGCTTCGACAGGCTGACCAGGAAATCTGCAACGCCCTCGATGAGGCCCAGCGCCGCAGGGCCTAGCCCGAGCGTCGCGAGGTAAAGCGGCAGGACCGCGGTGCACATCTCATGGCTGAAGTCCGAGAGGAACGTCGCCAGCACGATGCCGAGGACGGTCCGCGTGACCCAGGAGCCGCCCACGATCAGGACTTGGGGAAGCTCGCGTCAGCGCTGATCTGTTGCAGGCAGGCGGGGCAGAGGCAGTCGCGGAAAGCCGAGCCGATCACGGTCAATTGCGATTCATTCAGCCGCACTTGATCGCACCAGCACGGCTCGATCCCCCCGCCGCAGGGAAAACTTCGACCGCAGTTGCCGCAGGCTTTTTCCATTAGACGGCCCGCGCGCGCTCGTAGAGCTCGACGTACTGCTTGGCGGAGCGCTGCCAGGAGAAGTCCTGCTTCATCCCACGCCGCATCAGCGCCTGCCATTCCTCCTTGTCCCGGTACACCCTCAAGGCTAAGAGAATGGTGCTGAGGAGCACTTCCGGCTGTGGGGTCTCGAAGGCAAAGCCCGTCGCCTTATTTCCTTTTCCGCCAGCAGACAAGTAGGGGACGACCGTATCAGCCAAGCCCCCGGTCTTCCGCACCACCGGCACGGTTCCGTACCGGAGACTGTATAGCTGGTTGAGCCCGCAGGGTTCGTAGCGCGAGGGCATGAGAGAGAGATCAGCGCCGGCCTCGATGCGGTGCGCCAGGCCTTCATCGAACGCCAGGCGCACCGCGAGCTTGCCCGGATAACGCGTGCTCAAGTCCGTCAACCGCTGGTGATAGGCCGGCTCGCCGCTGCCGAGCGCAACCATCTGTACGTCCAGCTCCAGCAGCTTCGGGAGGATCTCCACGATCAAGTCGATCCCTTTCTGGAACGCGAGCCGTGAGACCAGCCCCAGAAGCGGGACATTGCGCGCGGGCAGCTTCATCTCGCGCTGGAGGGCCGTCTTACAGGCCTTCTTCCCGCTCAAGGTCTGGAGCACGCCCTCGAGGCCATGCCCGAACTCGACGGTCTGGATCTCGCGCGCGTAGGTCGGGCTGACCGTGTTGAGCAGATCCGCATAGACCAGCCCACCCTTGAGCAGATTCACCTGTCCATAGAATTCGAGCCGTTCGGGGGTGTATTCGGACCACGGCAGGCCGGTCGCGGGATAGTCCGTCACGGGAAAGCGCCCCTGATAGCCCATGTTGTGGATGGTGAAGAGCACGCGGGTCTTTTCCCACGCCGGATCGTCCCGATAGAGCGTCTTGAGATAGGCGACGGCGAGCGCCGTCTGCCAGTCATGCGCGTGCAGCACGTCCGGCGGCCGCTTGGGCTGCCGGCAGGCCTCCAGGACCGCACGGCAGAAGAGGACGAAGCGCTCCAGGTTATCGGGGTAGTCGCGGCCCTCCTCGCCGTAGAGACCAGTCCGGCTGAAGAAGGGATCATAGCGGATACAGACGAGCGAGCCGGCCTTGTTCCCGAGCGCGCCGGTCTCGATCCCGACCTCGACAGAGTCGCCGCGGAAGGGGACCGCCACCGTCGCGGCCTGGCGGAGACTGCTCACTTGGGGATCGATACTCGCATAGCGCGGGAGGGCCAGTTGGACCTCGTGCCCCAGACGCGCCAGCTCAACCGGCAGCGTCCCGGCCACATCCGCCAGGCCTCCCGTCTTGGCCAGCGGGACCGCCTCGCTTGCAAGCATCAGGATGCGCATGGGGCCCTTCTACGGTTGAGGAAACCTGGCCTGGTCGTAAAACTTCTTGCCCCACCCGGCGAGGATCTCGGTCACGAATCCCAGAGGTGTGTAGGTGCGGCCGTCCTCCAGCGTAACTAGGTCATTGCCGAACGGACGGAGCAGGGAAAACCGATCCTCGGTCGGGTAGAAGAGGAACAACACCGGCGTTCCCTTCTGATTGACCCATTCCATCCGGATCGGCTGCCCGAACGCCTGGACCACGTCCGGCAGGGCCATCCCTGTCTTGAGAAGGTCCGGGTTGAAACCGTCGGCCTGCGCGGTCGGGACCACCGCCCACAAGGTCGCGGCGATCCCGACGCAGGCAGCCATCCACAGAAGCCGTCGTCGCAGGAGGTATCGCATGGAGGCTCCTTTCACCACTCCGGGCCGATCTCGGCCAGAAGTCTCAGCGTCGGCTCGGCCAGTTCCGCCAGTTGCTCCTCCGTGACAGGCGTCTGCCGGAACCCGGTCAGCGGGACGAGATCAATGATGTCGGGTCTGAGGGGAATCTCATAGGCGCCGTCGATGAGAATCCGCTGCCCGGCCGCCGACAGGACGAAATCAATGAACCGCCTGGCGGCATCGTGGTGCTGCGCGCCCTTCACGAGCGCGATTCCATTGAGATTCAGCAGCGTGCCCACCTCGCCGTCCTTCTGGTCCGGATAGACCACGCCGACCGGATAGTGCGCCTTGCGGGCCAGGAAATAATCCGGCGAGTTCGTGAGCCCGACGGCGAACTCGCCACGCCCGACCGACTGCCAGACATCCGTGTTGTCCGGCAGGATCTTCAGGCCGTTGGCATAAAGTTGTTTCAAGTAATTCTTGGTAAAGTCGGCCCCTTTCGCGACCATCAGGGACGAGACCCAGCTCAACGTTGTCCTCTCTTGCGTACCGGCGATCGCGACCTTCCCCTTCCACTTGGGATCGGTCAACTGGAATACGGAGCGAGGGACATCCTTCTCCGCGACAAGGTTCTTGTTGTAGAGGAGCACACGGGCGCGCGAGGAGATGCCGGTCCACCTGTCCTGACGGTCGCGAGTTCCGGGCTCCAAGCCCTTGGCCTCCGGTGAGACGTACGTGTCCAACACGCCGTTCTTGGCGAGGATCTCCATCACGCCCACTTCTGTCGCGATGAACACATCCGCCCGAGGGAGTCCCTTCTCCTGGATCAATTCGTGGGCCAATCCGGTCGTCGTGCCGGTCTTGAGTTTGACCGGGATGCCGGTCTTCTTCTGAAAGGACTCCACCACCGGCTTGACCACCGTCTCCTTGCGCCCGGAGTAGACGACCAACTCCTCGGCGGCCCGGGCACGATCCA
>VBOK01000125.1 GCA_005877565.1 Nitrospirota bacterium | reverse complement strand
TTCTAAATACGGAGGGGAGACCGGCTGATGCGTGCGCGCTGGGGGACACCTCCTGTTGTGGTCCTCGGTCTCGCCGCTGTGTATGTCCTGGCTGGCAAGCTGGGGTTGCTGCTAGCCTTCGTGCATGCCAGCGCGACCGCGGTATGGCCCCCCACGGGCATCGCGCTGGCCGCCTTCTTACTGTTGGGCTATCGCGTGTGGCCCGGCATCTTCCTGGGCGCGTTCCTCGTCAACCTCACCACGGCAGGTTCTGTCGCCACCACGCTCGGCATCGCGACGGGTAACACCCTCGAAGGGCTCGCTGGCGCCTACCTGGTGAACAGGTTTGCCCACGGCGCCCACGCCTTTGACCGTCCGCAGGATGTCTTCAAATTCGCAGTCCTCGCTGCACTGGCGTGCATGACGGTAAGCCCCTTCATAGGGGTGACCAGCCTGGCTCTCGGCGGCTACGCCGACTGGGCCGAGTATGGGCGCGTCTGGCTCACCTGGTGGTTGGGAGATGCAGGCGGCGCCCTCATTGTGGCTCCGGTCCTGCTGCTCTGGGGTCAGGACCCCCGTGCGCGGTGGACTCTGGCTCAGGTGAAGGAAGCGGGCCTCTTGCTTGTGACCCTTCTGCTCGTGGGGTTGGCCGTGTTTGGCGGGGTGCTTCCGATCACCATAGAAACGTATCCCTTGGGCTTCCTGTGTATTCCGGTCCTGGTTTGGACGGCATTCCGGTTCGGCCCCCGCGAAACCGCGACGGCCATGTTGCTGCTCGCAGGGATTGCGATCTGGGGCACGTTGTCGGGGTTCGGCCCCTTTGTCAGAGAAACCCAGAACGAGTCACTGTTGTTGCTGCAATCCTTCATGGGTGTCACCGCCATAATGGCCCTGGCCCTGGCCGCCGGTGCGGTGGAACAAAGGCGGGCGGAGGCAGCGCGGACACGCGAGGCAGCCGACACGCGGGCCATTCTCGACATGGCCCTGGATGCGGTGATTGGGATGGACGAGCATGGCGTCATCACAAATTGGAACCCTCGAGCTGAAGTCATCTTCGGTTGGTCGAAATCACCGCTTTGCGGCGTGACGGGACGGAGTTTCCCGTGGAGCTCTCAATCCTTCCCTTGAAGGTTGGCGCCTCCTATCGGTTCAACGCCTTCATCGCCGACATCACGGAACGCAAACGGGCCGAAGGGACAAAGGCCCGACTAGCGGCCATCGTGGAGTCCTCGGATGACGCGATCATCGGCAAGACCCTGGACGGCATCGTCATCAGTTGGAACAGCGGGGCAGAGCGCATCTTCGGGTACACCGCGGAGGAGGTCCTGGGGCAGCCGGTCACGATGTTGATCCCCCCCGACCGCTTGGACGAAGAGCCTCCCATCATTGACCGGCTTCGACGAGGTGAGCGTATCGAACACTTTGAGACCGTGCGGCGACGGAAAGACGGAGAGGAGGTTGACGTCTCCTTGACCATTTCATCGATCAAGGATGAGACCGGGAAAATTATCGGGATTTCGAAGATTGCCCGTGACATCACCGAACGCCAGCACGCCAAAGAGGAAAGGGAACGCCTGATCCTCGATCTGACGGACGCGCTGGCTCAAGTGAAGACCATGAAAGGCTTGTTGCCAATTTGCGCGTCGTGCAAAAAAATTCGGACCGACGAAGGCTATTGGAAAAACATCGAAGCGTACATCGAGGAACATTCGGAAGCATCGTTTACCCACGGCATCTGCCAGGATTGCGCGCAGAAGCTGTACGGTTACCAGCCAAAAATTGAAGAAAAGAGAGAAGAGCGGCTATAACGCGAGCCGGGGTGCGGGACGTTCTACCTACTGATCTTCGGCTGGATGATGCACGTCTCGCCGTTCGAGAGCACCCCCGACAAAATCTGGACTCACTGAAGTTCGGCGAGCGGTCCGTAGAGCGCCTCCTGAACCTGCGCGTCTGACAGCCGATAAACCAGAATGGAATAACCTACGTTGTCGTCTGGCTCCCGCTGGCGCAAGTAGCTCACGAGCCGCCCGAACCTCAGCTGATCATACAGCTTAAACCGTTGCACCCAGAACCCCCGCCCTTTCTCGTGGACTAGGCGCGCACGAGCCTCCATGTCACCGCTGGTTTGTGCATATCGCTCCATGTCAGCGAGCACTTGCCAGTATAGTTGCTCATAGAGCGGCCGCCAGTTCCCTCCGGGTTCCAGATAGACCGCCTGCAACATGGTCGCGCTGATGCAGTAGACGCCGCCGGTCAGTGGAAGGATTTCTTTCTTGCCGAGGGAATAGATAACCGGCAGTCGTTGGGCCTCGATGCGATAATAGTTAGGGCTGCCCTTGCCGAAATAGGATAGGTAGACAGGCGTCGGGGTTGACCCGCCCAGCCCATTCCGCTCGCCTCCAGCCACCTGATTGAAATAGGCCAGATAATGGGGTCGGATACTCCATGACTCGACGACAAACCACACCAGGCAAGCCAACAGCACTCGCCACGCAAGTCGGTTTTGGGTCCCAAACCAGTAGGCGGCGGCTCCGGCCAGAATGAACATGGCCGGATACGTCGGCAGGATGTGGCGGTGGCCGACATTGAGATGGCTTCCCAGCGCCGCCGTCCAATAGATCAGCAGCAATACCCAGAGCGGGGCAGTCCGGTCAAAGGCTGGCCCATCCCGTGCACGCCTCGCAAGCGCGAACAAGGCAAGAACCAGGATGGCAAACAACGGTAGCGGAGTCTTCACGAGCACCGCATAAGGAAAGAAGTACCACCATCCCGTCATGCTGTATTGGCCGTTGAGAAACGCGGGACGTTCCCTTATATGGTGGAGCGTGAAGCCCAACCCATAGAGATAGGCTTCGGGCAAAAGCCGGTGATCGCGCGCGAATGTGATCACTGTACCGGACAGTCCCGAATCGGCCAAGATGACGTCCCATTCTTGAAAGAACCGGTCGCCGTCCTGCCGGAGCGGACCGAATGCCGAATATCGGAACCCGTAGAAACTCCAAATCACGGCAACCACAACGATGAGGTGCACCGCTATCGCCGCCGCAACGGTCCATGGATTCAATGGCCGAAGTGGGTCGCGCTCGCTCGAATGTACTGCCTCCTCAACTCCGGACGGCCTGGAGATGACGTGAATGATCACCAGTGCCAATGCCATAGGGAGGATGAGGACGGCCGAATTCTTGGACACGAACACAAGGCCCATCACCACGGATGAACCCAGGACAGTAAGCACACTGCGCTTGCGGAGCATCGCCCAGAAACACCAAACGGACGCCGTTAGCGTCAGCGTGATAAACAGATCGGACGTCATCAGGCTTCCGTACGCCAACATGCTGGGGCAAAAGACGTAAAGCAGCAGCGAAACGGTCCCGCCAGTTGGCCCGAACAGCGACCGCGACCAGGCATACACCAGCAATCCCAAACCGGCTGCCGCCAGTGCCATCATGGCCCGCCCCCGCAGTAGCATGGACTCTAGAGGGTTGCCAAGCTGATGGAAGAACTGGTTGCCGATCGTCCATACGTTTGCTTCCCGCCAGGCGGGCTGATCGAGATCGGGAAAACGGTAGCCCCCGAGCAGCAGCGGCAGCGAAACCCAGCGCTGCGGCAGCACGCCGTTCTCCGGTTGCAGCCGGTAATCGACGGTCAGCCAGTAGCTGTAGCCACCGGTGAGATGCACAATCTCATCGAATGTCACCGATTTGCCGAACTCGCCGCTGACGGCCATCGCCCAGTAGCAGGCGAGCATGACTACGGCCATGGGATAACCGGTGACACATTGCCGAAGATGTTGACGCAGAGGAATGAAGGCGAGCTTCACGCGCGGGTCCTAGCAAAAAACCTCTTGATCGTCTCGACGACGTACGTCTGCTGGTCTTCGGTAAGCTCGGCGTAGATGGGCAGCGCCAGCGTCTCCTGGGCCGCGCTCTCCGCGTATGGGAACGAGCCCGGCCCATGGCCGAGGTCCTTGTAGCAGCCCTGGAGATGCAAGGGCGACGGGTAATAGATCTCGGTGCCGACCCCTTGCTCGTGCAGGAAGGCCCGCAACTGATCCCGCTGTAGTGCGCGAATGACGTACTGGTTGTAGACGTGGCGATTCTCGGCGGTGACCGTGGGCAGGGTCACGCGACCCAGCAGATTCGCCTGCTTGAAGAGGGCCTCATAGCGCGAAGCATTTCGCTGCCGGCCCTTGGTCCACTCTTCCAGGTATTTCAGCTTGACGCGCAACACCGCCGCCTGGAGCGCGTCCAGCCGGCTGTTCAGCCCGATCACTTCGTGAACGTACTTCACGCGGCTGCCGTGGACCCGCAGTATGCGGACGCGGTCGGCGAGCGCCTGATCGTTGGTGGTGACCATGCCGCCGTCCCCGAACCCGCCGAGGTTCTTGGAGGGAAAGAAGCTGAAGCACCCCGCCTGCCCGAGCGAGCCGGCCTTGCGGCTCCGCCAGGTCGCCCCGATCGCCTGCGCGGCGTCCTCGATCACCGGGATTCTCTTCCGGGCGGCAATCTGTAATATCGGCTCCATCTCGGCGCACTGGCCGTACAGGTGCACCGGCATGATGGCCTTGGTCCTCGACGAAACGGCCCCGTCGAGCTGCGCGGGATCCATGTTGTAGGTGTCCGGCTTGATGTCCACGAACACCGGCTTCGCGCCCAGGCGCGAGATGGAGCCGGCCGTGGCAAAGAACGTGTACGGCACCGTGACCACCTCGTCTCCCGGTCCCACGCCGCAGGCCATGAGCGACAATAAGATTGCGTCGGTGCCGGAGGCCACGCCGACGGCCTGGCCTACTCCGACGTACTTTTGGATGTCCTTCTCCAGATCGGCTACGCGCGCCCCGAGGATGAACGCCTGCTCGTCGCAGACCGCTTCGAGGGCCGCCATGACCTCCGCCCGGATGGACTGGTACTGCGCTCGCAAATCCAGCAACGGGACGTTCACGTTCGTTTCTTGCCTCCTTTACCGGGCAACTGGCTGTTCGCTCCGTGTCGAGCCCGTGTCCGCGGATGCGTCGAGCCCCGCCGTGGCCAGCAACGTATCATAAAGCTCGGTCCGTTTCTCCAGCGCGAACCGGCTATCGAACTCGTCCGGGATGGAGCCGCCGCAGCGGCGCATCCGCTCCCGCTCGGCGCTGTCCATCAATAAGCGAATGACCCGCGCAGCCAGCTCATCGATATCGCCGGGCTCGCAGAGCCAGCCATGCTGACCATCAACGATGGCCTCAGCGGCCCCGCCCGCCCGGGTGGCGACGGCCGGCAGGCTGCTCGCCCTCGCCTCCAACAATACCTGAGGGAGCCCTTCCCAATGGGAGGTCAGGAGGAAGAGATCCAGGGCCCGCATTACCCTGGGAATGTCCCAACGCCAGCCGGCCAGCCGGACGCGGTCTTCGAGGCCGGCCCGCCGGATTGCAGCTTCGGTGGCGGGGCGCAACTCGCCGTCCCCCACCCAGACAAACCGGGCGGCAGGCACCTGCGCGCACACGCGGGCCGCCACGGCCACGAAGTCCTGCGGTGCCTTCTGTGGCTTGAGGGGCGCCACTGTGCCCACCAGCAGATGCGGAGGGCCGACGCCCCATTCTGCTCGCATCTGATCACGGTCAGAGTCCGAGAGCTGAGGTAATAGAAACGCTTCGGTATCGACACCGGGACGGATCACCGCGAACGTGCCCCGTCGAAAGAGCTTCCACCGGAGCCCTTTCACGGCATCGGCTTCGGACACGGCAATCCAGTGTGTCGTGATGAGCCCGGTCAGCCGCTCGAGCCCGATCAGCAGCCACCGCAGCCAGGCCTGCTGGCTCGGCGTAACGCCGTAGCCGTGAATCGTATGAATGATGATGGGCACGCCGGCAAGCCAGGCGGCCCACCGGCCAAGAATGCCGGCCTTGGAACTGTGCGTGTGCACGATCGCGGGTGTCAGCTTTTCCAGGAGTCTCGTCAGCTCGAACAGCGCACGCAGGTCACGCCAGGGCCGGATCGGCCGCACGAGGCTCGGCACCTGGTGGAACGCGACGTCCCTCAACGCTTTCGCTTCGGCATCCAGCATTCCAGGCTCGCCGGAAATCAGGACAGGTCGGAACCGGGACCGGTCCAGATGCGCGACGACGTACAGCGCGGTCTGCTGGGCGCCCCCCAGTTCCAGCCTGGTGATGATCTGGCAGATCGTGTGCGTCACGACGCGCGCAACTGCTCCGCGAGTTGCTTGCCCTGCGCCATGGCGTCCTCCATGGAGGTGTGCTCCCAGCGCCCGTACCGGCCGATCGACTGAATGCCGCGCCTCGCCAGCTCCTCCAGGATCGCGGGCAGGGCGCGGGCCCGGTGTTGGTCGAACAGCACGTAGGCGTACCGGATGTCCTTCACGTCGGCGACCACCAGCTCATCGTCCGGCCGGAAAATGCCGGCGCGTTCCAGCCCGTCGCGGATCTGCTGAATCAACATCGTATCCGGCACGGTGCGCGTGGGCTGGTGCGACACTTCCACGTAGAGCGAGCTGCACCCACGCGGCCCCAGCGAGGGCGAAAAGTTCGTGGGAAAGCCGACGCGGTAGAAGGGGAACTCCGGCTCGGGGAAATAGATCCAGTGGTTGTCGGAGATCTTTTCCCGTGCCACGCCGAGGTTGACGTTGTAGACAGACACACAGCGGAGCCCATCCGCCGCCGCGCGGATCGCCTTCGGCAGGTCCGTGCACCGGCGGACCAGCTCGGGCACCGGGATCGTGGAGACCAGCGTGTCGTACTCTTCGACGCGGCTGTCGGAGAAGGTCGCTCGTCTTCGCGTTGTCTCCACCTCGATCAACTCGCAGCCGTAGACGATGTCCCGCACGCCGGGCAGGAACGCCCGGGGCAGCATGCCGATCCCGCCCTGCGCCGGATAGAGGAAGGTCGGGTTGTAGCCAAAGGCCTTGTCCTTGATCCCCAACGCGCCGTTGATCACGTCCTTGAGGTCCGGCTTGGGCACCAGCCAGGACACCCAATCCGACGTCAGCTCGTCCAGCGAGACCTGCCAGAGCTTCTCGTTGAACGGCACCATGAAGTGCTTGGCGATGCCCGCGCCCATGTTGTCCAGGATCCAGGCCTTGAAGGAGCGATCCTCCGGCCGGGTCGCCGCCGGTTTCGCGAGCGTGGCGATGAAGCCCAACAGGCACTCGCGGACGACTTCCGGCGGGAGCCCGTAGGTGTTGACCTGGAATGGGTACTCCGTGTAGGTCCGGTGCGAGTAGATGAAGGAGCGGCGGACATGCTGCTCCAGCCGGCCGGCCAGCAGCCCCTCCACGAGGGCCTTGATCGCGGCCTGGCGGAAGTGGAGGAGATGGCCCGTCATGTCGAAGGTGAAGCCGTCTTTCTGGTAGGATCGACAGAGACCGCCCGCTTCCTTCTCCTTCTCGATCACCCGACAGGACCGGTCCCCCAGGTGATATGCGGTGCTGAGCCCGGCCAGGCCGGCGCCGATGATCAGGATCACGGCGCTCTCCGTGCGGACTCCGATGCGGGAGGCAGCACGGCTCCCTTCACCGGCTTGGGCATTTCAATGCGCTTGAGCCAGACCGCTGCAACGACCGCCAGAAGCATCGCGACGCCCGCGATGACCAGTGCCGGCGTCGTGGACACGAACATCATCGCCAGGGCCGCCCCTCCCAGCGCGGCCGACGCGCCATAGCTCGCGACGACGACCTGCGGGACCGAGAGCCGCAACTGCCGCAGGCGAAGCGCAATATGGTCCAGGCTCCCGAGGAACATCGGCAGGCCCCGCAGCCAGCGGACGTACATCACGAACAGCGTATCGAATACCGGCACGCCGAGAATGAGGACCGGCGCCAGGACCGCCACCGGGTTCACCGCCGTATACTTGCTGACCATCGCCAGCGCTCCCAGCATGAGGCCCACGAAGAGCGAGCCGGCGTCTCCCAGGTAGATCGTCGCCGGGTGAAAGTTGTACCGCAGGAACCCGACCAGGCTCCCCGCCAGCGCCGCCAGCATCATGGCGACCATTGTGTCGTGGTTCACCAGCGCCACGACGAAGAGCCAGAGGCAAGCGATCACGCTGACCCCGCCGGCCAGCCCGTCCATCACGTCGATGATGTTAACCGCGTTGATGATACCGATCATCCACACGACGGTGAGCAACAGGTCCAGCCAGTCGGGAAACGCGGCGATCTCGATGCGGATGCCGCTCCGGATCAGGACGAAGACCGCGATGAGCTGACCGATCAGCTTGGGCCAGGGTTTGAGGACCCCGAAATCGTCGATCAAGCCCAGCATCACCATGAGGGTCCCGCCCAGGACCAATCCCAGGACGTCCTGCCGAAACTCGAAGGTTAGGGCCAGGCTGATCAGGAACGCCAGGTAGACGGCGAGTCCGCCGAAGTAAGGGACAGGCTCCGATTGGTGCTTGAGCCGCCCGTCGGGACGGTCCACGACGTTGAACTGCAGCGCCGCGCGCCGCGCCACCGGCACCCCATACAGGGCCAGCAACAGCGCGAGACCGAACGTCAATAGGTACAGCAGCATCACTCGACCTCGATGGCGGTCCAGACGGTCTTGATTGCTTCATAGACGAAGGTCTTCGCGTGGCGGCGGCGCATCCACCAGCCCTCCGGTTCGAACAGGCCGTCGTTCACCGGAGACGCGAGGAAATGAGGACCGTAGGGGCCCGCGGCCCGTTCAAAAATCCGTTTGGCACGGGCCGTATGGTAGTTAGCAGTCACCAGGATCACGTCTTTCAGCCCTCGGCGTTTCAGGATCGGCACGACCACCTCGGCTTCCTCCCTGGTGGAATCGGCGTTCTGCTTCACAGTCAGAATACGAGTCGACGGGACGCCGAGAAATTCGGCATACCGCCGCATGACGTCCGCCTCGTGCGTCCGGAACCCGATGGGGTTCCCGCTCAGCACTAGCAGCGGGGCCAGCCCACGCTTGAAGAGCCCGACCGCGTGCTGCACGCGATCGCCCCCACGCGAGTCACCCGCCAGCACCAGAATCGCATCGGCCGGGTGGAGCGGATCGTCCGTGATCAAGGCCGCCCCCAGCGCTTTCAGCCCCATCGGACCAGCAAAGGCCAGCGCCACGAGAATCAGAGCCGCCACCAGCAGCCGCCAGCCCCACCGCCGGTCCTTCATGCCTCGACCCTGGCATACAGCGAATTGAGGTAGGCCCGGTACCGCTCATCCGAATGCTGCTCGACCACCCGCGGCCGGGCGGCACGGCCCAGCCGGTCGCACCGCTGCGGGTCCTGCAAGAGCGCGATCACAGCCTCGGCGATCGGCCCGGGGTCCGGCTTGACACGGATCCCCGTCGTCTCGTCCACCAGCTTCCACGTCAGGCCGACATCCGTCGCGACCGGCACCGCGCCGCACGCCATCGCTTCCAGCAAACTCTGGGAAGGATAGTTGTCTTGCCGCTGCAGCGACACGAACACGCGCGCCTTGCCGAGCACGGGCGCCAGGTCCGCGCGGAATCCCAGCTCGACGAACCCGCGGAGGCGCAGGCGGTCCAGGGCCCGCTCGACCTGCGGGCGGAGCGGACCGTCCCCCAACAAAAAGAACCGCGCGGCTGGGTCCGCTCGGTGGATAGCCGGCACGGCTTCGAGGAAGAGCACCGGGTTCTTGTCCTCGATAAGGCGCCCAACGAAGACCACCCAAGGCTCCTTGGCCTGCGAGGGTTGATACTGCTCCACGTCGATCGCGCTTCCGGACGGGACGGCGATCTTCTCCCCGGCGATGTCTCGCTGGAGGAGGTCCACACGAACTCCCTCGGTCAAAGCGTCCACGCACGCGCACCGCATGAGCGCGAATCTGTAGAGCGGCAGCGCCCAGGAGACCCCGACCAGGCTGGCCAGGCTCCGGTTCGTCACAGAGATGACAACGCGATGGTCGGGGCGCAGCAACATCAGCGGCAGCGCGATGTAGGCGCCGCCGCAGCCCCAGCCCGTTCGCCAGTCTCCCCCACGGTTCAGGCAGCCGCCACACCCGTCTCTCCTGATCCGTCACAACGCCGGCCGCCGCCAGCTTCTCCCAGAGCCCGGCATTGATGATCAGCACGGCCTCCGGATTGGCACCCACCATGCGAGCGAAGAGCCGGCCCATCCGTCGTTCCGAGCCGCCGATGCCCGTGTTGTTGATCAGGACGAAGACGCGGCGCATGAGGAGTGATCCACAAAGGTTCGGCACCAGAGTTCCAGATTAAGCCACCGCCAGATCGTGAAACTGATGTTCTTCTGCCCGGCCTCATGGGCCTCGAATTCCTTTAGCGCGGCCTCCACGTTTAAGTAACCCCTGGCGCGGGTCCGCGCATCCGACAGGATGTCCCGCGACATCGCGCGCAGCGACGTCCGGAACCAGATGTCCTCGGGCGTCACGAATCCCATCTTGTCCGTGCGCCAGCACACTTCGTCCGGTAGGACCCCGGCCAGCGCCTCTCTGAGGACCGCTTTGGTCCAGCCGTTCCGGATCTTCAGCTCCGGCTCGAGCCCGTACAGGAACTCGACCAGCCGATAGTCCATGAACGGGAGGCGCGTCTCAATGCCGAAGGCCATCGAGTTCCGATCCTCATAGTGCAGCAGCGCCCGCAGCCCACTCCAGGCAAGCAGTTGGTACTGCATGGTGTCGAGATGCGAGCCCGCGAGCAAAGGCGCGGCCGGAATCGGACCCCATTGACGCCTGAACTCCGACGCGATCCAGTCCACGCTGCCGGTCACGCGGCTGCGGACGAAACGGACAAGCGGCGACGGGAGGAACGCCCGTGCCAGGTTCGCGACGACATACTTCGGGATCGGCCCGTGCAAGCGGCGGTAGGCCGCCAGTTCCCGCAGCAGGCCAAGCCACCGTTTCCGCGCCGCCAAGTCGGCGAAGAACGCGCCGAAGAAGCCGTGATACCCGGCCAAGAGTTCGTCGGCGCCCTGCCCGTCCAGCAACACCTTGACGCCTCGCTGCGCGGCCAGGCGCATCACGTTCCATTGCGCGAAGATGCTCGTCGAGCCGAACGGCTCGTCCTGCCGCCACACCAGTTGTGACACGGAGTCGGCCAATTCCTTCGGGTCCGGGAAGGTGTAGTGCGCTTCGGCACCGGTCCGCTCCACGACCGGTCGGATGAATTGCCGCTCGTCGTAGGCCGGATCTTCGAAGCAGGACGAGAAGGTCTTCTGGCGTTCCCCGATGAGCTCGCGCGGGACCGTGTGCTCCACGAACATCAGGTCGTTCGCCACGCAGACGATGGATGACGAATCCAGCCCTCCGCTCAAGCAGGTGCCGATGGGCACATCGCTCCGGAGGCGGAGCCGGACCGCGTCACGGAAGAGGTGTCGGAAACGCTCGGCCGCGTCCTGCATCGAGAGACCGCTCGAACCCGGAGTCGGAAAATCCCAATACCGACGCACCGTGACCCGCGTCTCCACCGTCAAGGTATGCGCGGGCGGGAGCTGTCGGACTCCTTCGAAGAAGGTGTCCTCGGAATGGTCGAGGCAGGCCCCCTCAAGGTAATCGAAGACGGCGCGCTGGTTCGGCGATGGATGCCCTAGGACCGGGAGCAGGCCTTTGATTTCGGACGTGAAGGCGAACCGCGATCCGTCCCAGGCATAGTAGAACGGCTTCACGCCCATGCGGTCCCGCGCGCAGAAGAGCCGGCGGCGGTCGCCGTCCCAGAGGGCGAACGCGAACATCCCGTTGAAACGCGTGACGCAGGCTTCGCCCCATTCCCGGTACGCCGCGAGCAGCACCTCGGTGTCGGATGCCGAGCGGAACCGGTGTCCCTTCCCGCGCAGCTCCTCGCGGAGCTCGACGTAGTTGTAGATTTCCCCGTTGTAGGTGACCCAGCAGCGGCCGTCTTCCGTCGCCATCGGCTGGTGGCCGAGCGGCGAGAGGTCCACGATCGCCAGCCGACGGTGTCCCAAGGCGATCGTGTACCGGCACGGGCCGGCTCCGAGGGCGTCCGTCAACCGGTCCTTCAGCGCGACCGGCTTCTCCAGTCCCCGCGCATCCAGCAACACATAGCCCTCCCCGTCCGGCCCGCGGTGCGCCTGGAGCCGCACCATGCGCTCCAGCACGGCAGGCTCCACGGTCCGACCGGAGACGTCATAGAGTCCGGCAATGGCGCACATCAGCGATCGCCCTCCCGGCTGCCTGAAGAGAACCCAGCCAGCTCCTGGTAGCAGGCCATCAGCCGCGGTTCTCCTTGCGTCTCCCACGTATAGCGCTGGGCTGCAGCACGCGCTCGTTCCTTGAGTTCCTCAAGTCTGTTGGCATCACCCGTCATCGCATTCACTGCCCGGGCTATGTCGCGGGGCTGTTCTGGG
>VBOK01000124.1 GCA_005877565.1 Nitrospirota bacterium | reverse complement strand
GATGCGCGCAGCCGTCTCGGCAGCTTCGCGTTCAGACGTCCGGTAGCACAGGGCGATGTCCCAGCCCGCCGCGGCCAGGTCCAACCCGATCGCGCGGCCGATCCCCTTCGCCCCGCCCGTGATCAGCGCGACGTTAGCCATAGCAAGGCCTTATAGCACTCCTCTCCAGCCATGACAACCCTCCCGTCAGAACGCTTGCCCATTGACTTTTCCGTAAGGACTCACCCACTATACAGCCCCATGACACAAGCCGCCAAGCTCCGCGAGCTGATGCGCCGGCCGGGGATCATCAAGACGGTCGGCGCTCACGACGCGCTCAGCGCCAAGCTGATCGAGGAGGCCGGGTTCGACGCGATCTGGGCCTCCGGCTTCGGCATCTCGGCGTCGCTCAAGTGCATTCCCGACGGCAGCTTCCTCACGATGACGGAGCAACTGGAGGTCACGAAGAACATCGTCGAAGCAGTCAGCATCCCGGTCATTGCCGACTGCGACACCGGGTTCGGCAACGCCCTCAACGTGATGCGGACCGTCCAGGAGTACGAGAAGGCCGGGATCGCCGGCATCTGCATCGAGGACAACGTGTTTCCCAAGCGCTGCTCGTTCTACGCCGGCGTCCGCCGCGAGTTGGTCTCCATCGACGAGCACGCGGGCAAGGTCCGCGCGGCCAAGTCAGCGCAAGCCTCGCCCGATTTCGTCGTGATCGCCCGCACCGAAGCCCTGATCGCGGGCTGGGGCCAGGAAGAGGCGTTGAAGCGCGCCAAGGCCTACGCCGACGCCGGCGCCGATGCCGTGCTCATCCACTCCAAATCTCCGACGTTCGATGAGCTGCGCGCCGTGTCGCAACAGTGGTCCGGTCGCGTCCCGCTCGTCGTGGTCCCCACCATCTTCGGCTCGGTCACGACTGACGAACTGGAGCGGCACGGCTTCAAGATCGTCGACCGCATGGTGTCGCTCCAGGAGGTCTACGATCTGGTCGGCGTGACCAAGCTGGAAGAAGACGAGCGCAAGTTCCTCCCGGTGGGCGCCGAGAAGATCACGGCCATCATCCCGGCGGCGGGCTTTGAGAAGCAGCTTCTGCCGCTCATTCAGGACAAGCCCAAGTGCCTGCTGGACATCAAAGGCAAGACGATCCTCGAACGGCAGATCGCGACGCTGAACGAGGTCAATATCAAGGACATCGCCGTCGTCCGCGGGTACCAGAAGGAAAAAATCGCCTTCCCCAACCTGCGGTACTACGACAACTATCGGTACGAGGACACAGGGGAGCTGACATCGATCTTCTGCGCCGAACAGGCGCTGAAGGGGCGCTGCCTGCTCCTGTACTCCGACATCATCTTCGAGACCGGCATTCTGCTGAAGCTCCTGAAGAGCCCCGCCGACATGACCATCGTCGTGGACCAGGCCTGGGCAGACCAGCACAAGCTGCCGCGCCCGCACTTCAAGCCAGACCTGGTGCTCCTCGACAACCCGCCGGCGACCGGCTACCGGTTCGTCCCTCCGGACGGGCCCAACCGGCTGGTGAAGATCGGCCAGCACCTGGACCCGGAGCGGGCGCACGGCGAATTCATCGGCCTGGCGATGCTCTCGGAACAGGGCACCGAGAAGTTCCAATCGGCCTACAAGAGCGCGTCGCAAAACCCCGAGGCTCCCTTCCACGAAGCGCCCTCGCTCACGAAGGCCTCCCTCGTCGACATGCTGCAGGAGCTGGTGGACAGAGGATACAACGTCTCCTGCCTCACCATCTACAAGGGCTGGATGGAGGTGGATACGTTCGAGGACTACCAGCAGGCCTGGGCGGATCTCAAGAAATAAGGGATTACTTTGGGCGCAGGTCGGGAAAGAAAGCTGCCAGCCGCATTGCGAGCCCGATGTCCCCGTCCACCCGCAGCCGGCCGTTGAGGTAGGCGGACACGCCGTTCAATCGCCCTTCGAGGATCGCCACGCAATCCTCGCCCGCCATCCGGAGCGTGACGTTCGGCGAGGGATGGAGGCCGGGCGAGACCCGGCAAGTCTGACCTGCGATGTGAAGTTGGTACTGCCCGCCTTCGTCCCCTGACAAGTCGAACTGATACACGGCGGTGACACCCTCCGCTGCCGCAGCATGAAACCGGGATGGGAGCGCATCGAAAAACGCCCGTACGCCTGAACCGCTCATTTGACAAGCCTCATTTCGCTGTGCGAAAAAACACCATGACCTGCCCCAAGTGCGAAAACCCGACCGTGCCGGTGACCCGGAACGGCACCACCACGCAAGTCTGCGCCGCCTGTGACACCCCCGATCGGACCTGCACCTGGTGTAAGGTACCGATGTCCAAGCGCCTGGTCGGTAACGGCCAATACCTGCACTACATCTGCCCGAAGTGTAGGTTCCAACACACCGCCAAGTTCTCTTAGCCCGTCATTTCATCAGGCGAGTCACCGCAAGGAGCAGCACCAACGCCGCCATCCCGACGCAGAAGGGAATAATCGAATAGGTCAACACGCTCTTCAGCAGGCGCTGATCAGACCAGTCTGAATGGCGTGTCTGTAGGTCCCGATACACAAACTCGTATGCCAGAACCAAGTTGCTCATGAACAGGACGAACGTGCGGAGGGTGCGTCCCCACGTATAGTTTCCGCTGAGCAGGAAATCCAAAATGAAAAACCCGCCGGCCGCATGGACGGTCGGGATCACGACGACCAGAAAGAAACCGCCGAATGATCGCAGGCTGGGAAAACGTTCCACTGCCACCGGCCCGCTCATGAGGCCGGCACCGGCATCTTCTGAGCGGGACGGACGCGACCAGCTCTGCAATCCGCACAGACGCGAGGACGATCCTTCAGGAATATCCCCCCGCTGAGGCAGGCGTAATGGACGACCTCATTGCACTGGGAGCACCGGGCCCACCCGCCGGTGAGGAACGTGATGTTCCGATAGAGGCCCTTCCGGCAGACCGGGCAGGTAGCCGGCTGGATCTCCAAGGTCTGGGTTTCAATGCCCTGCTCAACGCGGCGCCATCCCATAGCGGCGCAGAGTATAGCCACGCACGACCGAATCCGCAAGGCGTAGGGGGCACGGCATGCCGTGCCCCTACTTGACAGAGGGTGACGGCCCCGGTACATACCGCCCATGAGGCAAGTATGAGGACCTTCCTGGTTTGCGCGCTGATCGTCATGTGCGTTGCGCCCATTCGGTCACAGGCCATCGAGCTCCACCCGAGCGCCGAGCAGGTCGCCACGGCACTGGAACGCGGTCGGACCGCTGCCACCGTCCGCACTCCTCCGGTTGAGCTGTATTCGTGGTTCGGGCCACCGCGCGATGACGCGAACGAGTTCCGGCCCCGCGGGTTCCTCATGACGAAGCTCTCGGGGCTGGCCGTGCTGTCAGCCCACTTCGCGCTCCGTGCCCAGCAGCCGAACGAGCAGGAGATCCGCCGGATCCTGGACGACCAATACCTTCAAGTATCCGTCACGCTCTACGGCGACCGCCGCGACTTCGCACAGAACACCTTCGTCATGCTCGTCCAGGGCGACAGAAAGGTCATGCCGGTGCGAATCCGGGCGGACGACACGGCCGACCGCACGTCTGCCTGGCCGAAATCCCCGGCCTATCGCGCCAAGGTGGTCGCGTCCTTCACATACGGCGACTTCGATCCGCTCGCGAAGACCCAGCTCTCTGTCTTCCCGCGGACCGGCGGAGAACTCTCGTTCGACCTGGACTTCGCGGCGATTCCATAGAGACCCTTCGCCCTGCTCAGGGTGACAGAGGTGTGTCATTCTGAGCAAAGCGAAGAATCTCGCCTTTAGACCCTTCACTCCGTTCAGGGTGACAGGACGGTCGCGTTGACATCCCTTTCCAGGGCTTGCTAACCTGCGCCTTCGTATGGACATTAAGCACTACCTGGAGCAAAAACGCCAGGACGTTGACCGTTTCCTCGAGTCCATCATGCCGGCCGAGGACGCCCGTCCCGCAACGCTCCACAAGGCCATGCGCTACAGCCTGTTCGCCGGTGGAAAGCGCGTGCGGCCCATCCTGGCCATCGCGGCCTGCGAGGCCATCCGCGGCACCTCGCCGCTCATCCTGCCCCTCGCCTCGACGCTGGAACTGATCCACACCTATTCGCTGATCCACGACGACCTGCCTGCTATGGACAACGACGACTACCGGCGGGGCAAGCTGACCAATCACAAGGTCTTCGGCGAAGCCATGGCCATCCTGGCGGGCGACGCTCTCCTCACCATGGCCTTCGATCTGGCCAGCCGGCTTGAGCTGGTCAACGGCCTCGATCCCCGCGCGCAGGTGCAGGTGATCCAGGAACTCGCCGCCGGATCCGGCAACGTCGGGATGGTGGGCGGACAGGTGGCCGACATCGAGGCCGAAGGCAAGGACATCGATCCGGCGACGCTGGAACGCATGCACCGCTGGAAGACCGGCAAGCTCATCCGCGCCTCCGTCCGCATTGGCGGGATCGTCGGCGGGGCCACCGACCGGCAATTGGACCACCTCACCGCCTACGCCGAGGACATCGGCCTGGCCTTCCAGATCGCGGACGACGTGCTGAATATCGTGGGCACGCGGGAGGAGCTCGGGAAGGACGCCAACACGGATGCCTCCCGCGGGAAGAAGACCTACCCGACGTTCTTCGGCGTGGACGGCTCCCGCAAGCTGGCCGAGGAACGCATCGCCTCCGCCATCGCCCATCTCAAGGACTTCGATCGGAAAGCCGATCCGCTCCGCGAGCTGGCCCGCTACATCACCGCCAGAAAGAATTAACGGGAAGGGGCGCGTCCCATGGGAAAAGAGCCTGTCCTGGCAGGATCGGGGTGCGGCGGGTGCGATAACGCCTGGGGAGGGTGGGTGCAAAGGTTATGAAAGCGCTCGTCACGGGCTCCACCGGATTCGTCGGCGCCGCCGTCACCCGGTGCCTGCTCGAACGCGGCGTGGACGTGCGCGTCCTCGTGCGCCGCGACAGCGATCTGGGTAACCTCGAAGGGCTCAAAGTCGAGCAGGCCTACGGCGACCTGCGCGACGCCGCATCCCTACGGCGAGCCCTGGCCGGCTGCCGCCAGCTCTACCACGTCGCCGCGCACTACGCCCTGTGGGCGCCCGACCCACAGATCTTCTACGACATCAACGTCACCGGCACACTCAACCTCATGGAGGCAGCGCGTGACAGCGGCGTCGAACGGATCGTCTACACCAGCACCATCGGAGCGATCGGCCTTCCGCCAGGCGGTGGGCCCGGCACCGAAGCGACGCCGGTGTCGCTGGAGCAGATGGTGGGCCACTACAAGCGTTCGAAGTTCCTGGCCGAGCAGGAGGTGCAGAAGCTGGCCCAGGCGGGGCTGCCGGTCGTCATCGTCAATCCCAGCGCGCCCGTCGGGGCCCGCGATATCAAACCCACGCCCACAGGACAGGTGATCGTGGACTTCATGAAAGGGCGGATGCCGGCCTACATCGAGACCGGCATGAACCTCGTGGACGTGGACGACGTCGCCGTGGGGCACCTCCAGGCCATGGAGAAAGGCCGGATCGGCGAACGCTACATCCTCGGCAACCGCAACCTGATGCTCCGCGAGGTGTTCGTAATCCTGAGCCGCCTGACCGGCGTGCCCGCCCCCACCATCAAGCTTCCGCGCTGGAGCATCCTGCCGCTGGCCTACGCCAACCAGTGGCTGGCCGATTACATCACCCACCGGCCGCCGCGCATCCCGCTGGAGGGCGTCAAGATGGCCAAGTACGTCATGCATTACGACTGCTCCAAGGCCCTCCGAGAGCTGGGCCTCCCGCAAACGCCGGTGGAGGTGGCGCTGGAGAAGGCAGTGCGCTGGTTCCGAGATCACCGCTACGCCTAAATGGAATTCCTGGGGCTCCTCGGCAAGACCCTCTTACTCCGCCCGTACGTCTTTCTCTTCCTGGCTGTCGCCCTTGCAACTTCCGTTGGGCTGATGGGACCGAAACGGACGGCGATCTTCTTTCTCCTCACCTGGGCGACCGCCTTTTTCTGCGAGTTCTCCTCCACCCGCACCGGCATTCCGTTCGGCTGGTATTTCTACAACGGCTCGACCCGCGGCCAGGAGCTGTATCTCAGCAACGTGCCGTTCATGGACTCACTGTCGTTCTCGTTCCTTCTGTTCACGAGCTACTGCCTGGCCCTGGTCTTGCTCCTGCCGGGCCGGGGCCACTGGCTGTCCCTGGAGTTGCGCGAAAACCCGGCAATACGCCGCTCAGGCCAAGTCCTCGCGCTTACGACGCTCTTGTTTGTGCTGCTGGACGTGGTCATCGATCCTGTCACCCTCCGAGGGGACCGCTGGTTTCTCGGCAAGATCTACTACTACCCGGAGCCGGGCGTGCACTTCGGTGTTCCGATCGCGAACTACCTGGGCTGGGCCGTGGTGGGGTTGGTCGCTCTCGGCGTGTTCCAACGGATCGACCGCCGCCTGCCGGACGCCGCGACCGCGCCCACCATCACGCGCCCGCTCCTGTTGGGGTGTGTGCTTTACTACGGCGTCCTCGCGTTTAATCTAGCGGTCACCTTCTGGATCGACGAGCCCGTGATCGGCACCACCGGCCTCTTCATGTACCTCCCGTTCACGGCGTTCCTGCTGCTGAAACTGGCCGGGCGGATGCCAGCGCCGGCGTCCTAGTCGTAAGATTTGATCAGCAGTATAATGAAAAAACTTGTCATAGACCCTTCACTTCGTTCAGGGTGACAGAATTCGGCGAGGTGATTATGATTCGAAAGCTCCTCATCGCTGCGCTCCTGTTCCCTCTCGTCTGGTTCGGCAGCGCGGCCATGCATTTCCCCCGCGTCTTTCAGGTCATGCTCATGATCTACATCATGTTGGGCCTTGGCGTGTTCCTGCTACTGGATGCGCCGTCCATCCCCCGGGTGGAGGGACGGAAGGCCGTGGCGGCGCTGGTCGCGTTCTACCTGGTCATCTCCGCCGCGTACATCCTGGGCGCGTCCTACCTGCCCCAGTACGATCCGGCCGTGGAGATGAGCAAGATCGAGAAGATCGTGAAGCCAAAGCTGGAAACCCCTGAAGCGCGCCGGGCTCGATTGGAAGAACTGCTCAAGAAATCCGAAGAATTGCAGGCCAAGACCGAAACCCTCCAGGCCAAACTCGAAAAACTCGCACCAGCGCCGAAACCGGCCGTCGAGGTGCAGACGGCTGCAGCCGGACCGACTGACCTCATCGCACGTGGCAAGGAGGTCTATGAACTGCAGGAGTGCTACAACTGCCACAAGATCGGGGGCAAGGGCTCGGTCAAGAAGCGAGGGCCGGAACTCGACAATATCGGGAACTTGTTGACACAGGAAGACATCAAGAAAAAGGTCTTCGATCCCGGCTACCTCTATGCCGACGGCTTTGAGAAGGAGCACAAGAAAGGACTCATGCCGGACAAATACAAAGAGCTGATGACCGATGAGGAAGTCACGGCCCTGGCCGCGTACCTGACGACGCTGAAAAACCCGGCCGCTCCAACACCCAAACCGATCTTCGTGAAGACCAAGGTGGAGCATGGCTTCATCGTGTACGGGTATGTGCGCGACAAGAACGGCAAGCCGGTTCCAGACCTGCCCGTGACAGCCCAACCCTTAAAGCCCGGCCGCGAGGGCCACACGGGCAAGACCAACAAGGAAGGCTACTACGAGATTTTCCTTCACATTCACAACGAGGATGTCGGCACGAAGATCGAGGTCTCGGCGAACAACGTGAAGAAGGAGATCACGGCCAACTACAACCCCGACGACAAGGTCACCAAGCGCCAGGCGGCCGTGGATCTGGTGCTCTAGACCCACCCAGACAGGTCAATCGGCCTAACCCTTCGGTGTAAGCAAACGGGGTCGTTTCGAGGTCAGTTCTACCCAATCAGCTAATTTACACTCCGCCTCCTAACTCGGGATACTGAGCCCCACTATCATCCAAGCCCCATCAAGGAGGAGCCGATGGTTCTTGCCTCTCTGATGCTTGCCGGAACACTCGCCAGTGGTGGGCTTGCGGTCCCTGTCCAGAACAGCATGCCACAAGCCTGCTTCGTCTACGGCGAGGTCTTCTGGTCACCCGCCGGAAGAACCCGGCATGCATGAGTTCATCTATCGGTGGGGCCAGCCAGACGCGCACTTTGACGATGACGTGGTGCGGGTCGCGAGCATCACCGGCGGAGGACAGTAAAACCAACAAAACGCCTTCAAGCCCCTTCCCCCTCTGTGCGTAGCCCTCTCGCCCAGGAAGCCCTGTGAGCCCCGCACTCTTGCCAAACGTGTGACGAAACGCTAAGACTTCAAGTGTGGTGATGGCTCCCCGATGTTGACGATCCGACGCGCCAGGGAACAGGATTTTGCGGACATTCTGAAGATCCAGGCGGAAGCGTTCGGCGAATATCAGGGGCTCTACGATGTGAACGCCTGGACGAAAGAAACCCTGGAGAACATCAACCGGGATGCACGGGACAAGGTCATCCTGGTGGCGGAATGGGAAGGGATGCTGGTGGGCTCCGTCCGCTTCTGGGTCGTGGCGGGCGTCTGCGTGATCCGGCTGCTCTCCGTGAAGCCCGGCTCCCAGGGCCGGGGCATCGGGAAGGCCTTGATGCGGGAGATCGAGCGCCTGGCCACGGACACGCACAAGCTCTACGTCTGCACCATGCTCCGCACCTCCCGGAACATCACCCTGTTCTTGAGCCTCGGCTACCGTCCCGAGTCCGTTCTCCCCGACCACTATCACCACACCGATTTCATCTGCTTCTCCAAATACCTGAAGCCCGCCTCCTGACTGCCATTCCTTACTTCCTCATCTGGCTGACGATCACGACCACCACCACGATGAAGAACCCGATGCCCGTGAGCGCCCACATCCATCCCATGATGTCGCTCATCAGAACGACTCCGTTACCGTTTTTGCTTGCATCTCCCCACGCCGATCTGTATCCTACGCCGCCGTTGCCTGAAACGTGACCCTCAACAATACTGAAAGGTTTTTCGATGGAGCAGACGACGAATTCCGTGAACTGGAGACAGTGGCTGACCTATCCGCACCTCGTCCACCCTACTGCGATCGAGACGATGGACATGCTCGCCGAGATGCTGGCCGGGACGACCTGGCCAGAAGACCGCCACGCCGCGGTCGAAGCGTTCCTGAAGGCCGCGAAGGAAGAAGGCCTCGTGACCGCGCAGGAATACATCCGGTTGCGGAGCGCGCTCGCCCCGGAGATGTAGGGCTCGCCCAGACACCCTGACCGTTGACGTCATGGTCGCCCACGAACCGTTGGCCGAGAGCGGACGATCGTACCAACTTTAGGACTCCATTAGTCAATCTCACCGCCGCCGGTTGCTGCTACAAAGTGCTGTGCTATGCTCTGCACATCAGCAAAGGCAAAAGAATGGAGGGAGTGCCATGCGAAAAATTTTCCCCCGCATCGGATTCCTGACGCTCATCATCGTCCTGGCATTCGGGGCCGCTACG
>VBOK01000123.1 GCA_005877565.1 Nitrospirota bacterium | reverse complement strand
CCGCCGGGCGACGGTGACGGAAGCGGAAGGGACCAAGGCCGCGGCCATTACGGTCGCTGACGGCGAGAAGCAGGCGGCCATCCTGAAAGCGGAGGGTGATCGCCAGGCCCGCATCCTGAACGCGGAAGGCGAGCGGCAGGCCGCGATTCTCAGAGCAGAGGGCTTCTCCCTGGCACTGTCCAAAATCTTCGAGGTGGCCAAAGGCGTGGATGCGAAGACCATGAGCTTGCAATACCTGGACGCGCTCAAGACCCTCGGCAACAGCCCAGCGACCAAGTTTGTGCTCCCGTTGGAGCTGACCTCGCTCCTCTCCGGCGTGCTAGGAGACAGCCGGAAAGCCTTCGCGACGGAGAAACTCTGACATGAGCGTGGCGCGCTGGCTGGAATACAAGATTGACGAGGACCCCAAGAAACCCGGTCGCCGGCAAGAGGTGTTCGACCTCAAAGCGATTGAAAAGGCGCTGGGCGCGCCCATCACCCACGTCTATTCAAACCAGATCCAACCCGGCGCGACAGCCGGGATGCACTACCACAAGGTGCACCAAGTCGCGGTCTGGATGCGAGAGGGTGAGCTCGAGCTAACGCTCGAGGACGTCAAGACTCACAAGCGCGAAGTCGTCGTCCTGAGGCCCGGCAACAAAATGCTTCTAGTTCCAACTGAAACCTACCATGCCGCCGCGAACAAGACCGACAAGCCGGCACTGGCCATCATGTTCGCGACAAGCGTCCCGCGCGATCCCACCGATGATTGGCACTGAGTCCCTCGGGAGACCGCAGTCGAGCAGGATGGTAGCAAAGCTGTCTTTCTTCGGCGCTCTCGGTTTTACATTAAGTGCGGTTCTATCTTTTCTGTTGCATCGTGCAGTGCGGACAATGAATCTGGAGCTGGGCCTTAGCTTATTCCTCCAAGGTCTCTGCTCCATTCCCGCAGGTGTGTTTCTAACTTTTTCTCTTGTACTCCTCGGTGAGAAGCTTCAGGCGCGGCGACCGCACGTAATAGCCTGGGGAGCCTTAGGCGGGTTTGTTTATGGTGTCCTTGGCGTCTTCTCGATCTGGGGTGGCGCTGCAGGTGTGATCGCTCTCGGTTTATGCATTGCCGCTCCTACACAAAAATGGCGGGTGTTTTTTCCTTTTCCCATTTTAACTCTTGCGCTTTTCTCGCTGATTTGGACTGGTGACTTAGGCTTCAACATCGTCGCGCATTTGTTTTACCCTGCAGCGATTATCAACGTGGCGCCAACCATGACTTTGATCTTGCTTGCCGGATTTGGATATTCACTCAATTGTGTTGTTTTGGTGATGCTCCTCAATGATAGCCCTGAGTATTCTCTGCAACCCCGATGATGACTTGCACTAAGACACCCCCACCCATCCCTCCCCCCTCGAGGGGGAGGGTGAGGGTGGGGGGGCTCTTTTCATTTTTCCTGGTCTGCTTACTGCTAGCGGCCCCCACGCTCGCCCAGCACAAGGAGCAGCACCGCGGCCCTTCGGACCTCAAAGAATACATCGAGATCCTCGAGCGGCCGGAGCGGGACAAGGAGCAAAAGCCCAACGAGGTTATCAAGGCGCTCAATATCACCGACTATATGACGATCGCTGACATCGGGGCAGGGTCTGGCTATTTCACGCGGAAGTTCGTCTGGGCCGTGCAGGACAAAGGAATGGTCTATGCCGTGGACATCGAGCCGGGCATGCTGAAGTACAACGAGGAGATGATCGAGCACCTCCACACACCATACAACGCGAAGTTCATCGTGGCGAAAGAGGACGATCCGCTCCTCCCGCCCAAGAGCATGGATCTCGTCTTCCTTTGCAACGCCTATCACCACCTGGAAAAACGTACCGACTACTTCGCGCGCGTCAAAGCAACGCTGAAACCGAAAGGACGCGTGGCCATCATCGATTTCTACCACGATGAACGATCCGGCAACTTAGGCTTCTCGAAAGACCACCTAGTCCCGCGCGACACCGTCGTCAAAGAAATGACCGACGCCGGCTACACCCTCTCCAAAGAGCACACCTTCCTCGCGAAGCAGTACTTCCTGGAGTTCGTAGCGAAGTAATTGCCTTGCATCCCACATTCAGAAGATTCACCGTGAATGCCCCAGCTTCAGGGATCATCCTGACGCTGCGCTTGGTTTTCACCGCCTTAGCCGCAGATCAGCAATTGAAACCTCAGCAGATCACTTTTCTGGATCAACCCATCCCTTCGCCAGACAGACAATTTGAGCTTCTGTATAGGAAAAATGAAACAAAACCGGACGCGCCCCACGAAATTTGGATTCGCTCCTCTAAGAATTCTGCGAGCGAGACTCTTTTGTATTCCTATGGAAGAGACGCAGATGTTCTGTGGTCTCCCAATAGCAAACTTCTCGCAATAACGGATAGGGCTGGAAGCAGTGAGTCGTATGTCAAAGTCTTTCAAATTGAGTCACCTGCCGCTTTCCAAGAAATAAAGGAGATTGGCCAGTATATTGAGGCAAACTTTTTCAGAGACAAAGACGGTTCTGCTATTTGGAGCCACAACTATGCATATGTTGTTAGCTGGTCAGGGAACAGCAAATCCTTATTGGTTCAACTGAATGCTCATGATGCATTGGACGGCAGTAAGCGCACGCTGCACAAGAGAGTGACAGTCAGGATTCCGCAGAAGAAATAAAATGGCCGGGTGGCGCCGCGTGGGACCCTGGTGGAGCGGAAGGCGGCACACCTGAGTCTGCGGGGCTGCGACAGCGTTTCGACCCGTTGCAGTTGGAGTGGGTGGCGCTGAGCGGGGCGCCCCGATGAGCCAGGGTGCCTACAGGCGAGTCTGCGGGGCTGCAACGCCGAAAGGCGCCGCTCGGCGGGGCTGCTCAGCGACAGGACCCACTCCGAGAGCATCAGGTCATCTCTTGCCATGCCCACACACGACATTCTCCGGCCATAAGAGCTCCTACAGCCAGTCTGTTATGAGCTTTTCAAGTCGAACTTCACGGGAATGCGAACGCTACTCCGAATCGGAAAGTTCCCATCCATTGCCGGTACGAATCGCCAGGCCTTAACCGCTTTCACCGCAGCCTGATCCAACACGGGATACCCCGATGATCGATAAACCGTCACGGCGCCGGCCGTTCCGTCCGGCAAAACCTCAACCTGCAAAACGACGGTCCCTTCCCATCCCGCTTCCCGCGCCACGAGAGGATATTCCGGAGCTGGCGTGGCTCCTTCGCGCGCCCTCGCTTGTGAGATCGAGATTGACTTTCCCGTAGGATCTTTCAAGAGCGATTCCCGTTCAGGTCCAGCCATACTCGGAAGCGGACGACTTACGGGTGGAGGCATAACTTTGGCTGACAACGACGGTGGTACAAGAACCTCCGCGGAAGAAAGCGTCGGCTCATCGGGAGACGGCACAGAATCCGGAACATCAGCGGGTGCAGCCGTGACCGGTTTGATCGGGGAGGGCACCGGTTTTCGTACCGGTTGAATACGAGGAGGCGGGGCCGCCTGGGCCGGAGAAGGCTCGGCGGGCGATGATGCTGGTTCAACCAGCGCCACGGCAATCGTGGGGGGCTCCGTCATGTCTTTCAGTTCAAAGGGCACCGCAGCCAAAGCCCCTACGATGAGTCCATGGATCAGCAAGGAGAGCACCACCGGAATGCCGTAGCGCGGCGTGAGCCTGTTCACGAATGGTTTCATCGGTGCACTAGAATCGAAAATGCCTCATGGGCGACTGCCGCCCTGACCGATCGGCTTTGTGGCGATGGCCAGTTTCGTGAGTCCGGCTTGTTTGACGGCATCCAGTACCTGGACAACAAGACCATAGCGCACCGCCTCATCGGCATTGACGACCACGCTCGGCTCAGTTTGAGCTTGCTGAACTCCACGCAGCCGGTCGCGCAGCTCCTGCACAGACACTGCCTCCTTGTTCACAAAGACGGCGCCGGCCGCGGTCACAGTAATGCTGACCGTGTCCGGAATATCTGCTTTGGCCGAGGCCGACGAGGGAAGATTGACCGGTAGCCCACGTTGAATGGTCATCGACAGGGTCGCCACCATGAAGAATACCAACAGAAAGAACATGGTGTCGATCATTGGAATGATCTCAATGCGGGCCTTCTTGCGAGTTGGCCTAGGAATTCGCATCACGCACCTCCCGAGCCCGGAGCATCAATTCCAGCCGCGTGGCATATTCTTCGACGCTACTAGTGGACCGCTCCACTTTGGCCATGAAATAGTTGTACGGGATAAGGGCCGTGATGGCCACAAGCAGACCAGTCGCCGTGGCGAGCAACGCTTCAGCCACGCCGCCCGTCACAGCATGCGGCTGAGCTATGCCGGACGTTGCCATGATCTGAAAGGACTGGATCATGCCGATGATCGTTCCAAGCAATCCCAGAAGGGGGGCAAGGGTCACGATCGTATCGAGCACCGTCAGGCCAGCTTTCATGCGCCCGATCTCGACCGTCGCCGCGACCTGCATGGCGCCTGCCGGGGACTGTGTCTGGGGGTCGAGGCCTGCGGCGAGCACCCGGCCAATAAAGGAACCAGACTTGGCTTCCTCGTAGGCCTCTTTATCTTTCTGCTTCTCCACAAGAGCTAAAATAGTCTCTGCTCTTGTGGCTTTCTCGCGATTTCGCCACCAGAAAATCGCTCGTTCAATGATCACAGTCACTGCCGCAAGAGAACAAAGGAGGAGCGGATACATCATCACGCCCCCCTTGGCGAAAAGCTCTAGCATAGCTGGATGTCCCTTTCTTTGAAAATCATCGTCTGAAGTGAATGCGCACGACAAGTTGACCGTCGATCGGTTCGTCGCCACGCATTTGCGGCTTAAACTTCCATTGGCCCAAAGCCGTCAGGCCTGCACTGGTCAATTCTCGGTGCTTCGCAGGTTCCAGGACGACGACCGTCGCCTGGCCATCTTTATTCACCATGAACATCGCCTTCATCCAATCATCAAGTTCCTGGCCATCGAGAGAAGCGGGGATGCTCGGCCAAGGGGTCTGCGTGGGGACGGGCCCCAACTGCTGATCTTTGTTTAAGGGAAGGCCATGGACATGGACTTCCGGCAAGGTGGCGATATCCTCGTCGTGATCCGACTGATGGGTGGCGCGGTCATCGGAGACCGCGCCATGAGCCGTCGCCAACCACATCCCGAACACCAACCCTATGAAAACGAGATTCAGATGTTTCACTGATTCGTGCCTCGCTCCTGAGGGTTACCAGCTATAGGCCACCCGGCCGAAGAACGATCGCGGCTCCCCGTAATGCGTGACGCCGAAGCCTATCCCGGACCCGATATTATAAGCGTAGATTTGATCCAGCAAGTTGATCACGTCGAACCCCAACACCAATTTATGTGGACCGCCGAGGGGAATGATATGGGTGATGGAGATATTGTACACCGTGTACGACGGCACATGGAATCGGTTGACGTCAGTGCCGTCTCCGGTACGGAGCCCGGACCCATACAGCATCTGCCCGGTGAGGATGGTGCGTTCCTTGAATGTATGGCTCAACTCAGCGGAACTGGTGACGAACTGCGAGTGGTCCAGGAAGACGAAGCGCGAGTTGATGGCGTTAATCGTGTCTTGATCAAGAAGGAACTGCCCGCTCTCCAGCCCCTTGACTCGCGCCTGCCCCCAGCCGACAGCCCACTGCCCCGTCAAACTCGGCGTGAACTTCAGCTTCATTGCGGCATCGATCCCGCGCTGGTATCCATAGCCGTAGTTGAACGGGACCAGTTGCGGGTTGGTGCCGAACTGCCCAAAATCCAGCAGGTGCCGGTTCAGCTTGTAATAGCCCGTTACTTGCAGGGTCGCCGTCTGCTCGAAGGCATGATTATAGCCGGCTTCAAAGTAGTGTGATCTTTCCGCACGCGCCGTTCCGCTTTGGGTCACCGCCGGCGCCGCGGTCGTGCCGATCAACTGCGGGTTGAGCGTACGGACACTCTCGACCGGCGCCGGCGTAAACTGGCGGCCGTAAAACAGGTGCGCCACGTTCGCCTTGTCGAAGGCATACGTGATGCCCGTCCGGGGGCTGAGCAGGCCCTCCTTCGTGAACGCTTGGATAAGATCGTAGCGCAAGCCCATGTTGAGCGTCAGTTTTTCCGTCACCGTATATTGATCTTGGAGATAGAATTCCTGCCGATAGCCAATCTTTCGGTTGTCCTCATTGATGGAGACTAGATTCCCCGTCGTATTATCAAAGGCTTCCGTCCGGGTCTTGATGACCGCCTGCGTCCGGTCGTATTGCGCCCCGGCCTTGATCAGATGCTCACTGGTGAGTTGGTTGGTATAGTCAGCCCGGAGTCCTGTTGACATGGCAAACTGATCTTGACTGTTTGCCACACCCCCGTTATAAGCCAGGGCATTGTTGAAGTCCTCATAGAACGTCGAACGGGTTTGACGTATGTACGCCGCCAAACTGAAGAATTGACTCTTATCCAAATCGTGCCGCCATACCATATGCCCGTACTGATTGTTCTCTCGCTGGATTTCGTTGATGTCCTGGCTGGGCGACGGCGTAAACCCGGGAAGAGTAAAGGCGGGATCTGGACTGGCTCCCGGGGCGGTGGGGACCCGAAAGGAAGCGACCGAGTTCAAAAACAGCCAGGTCAGGTTATTCGAGTTGTTGATCTGGTAGTCCGCCCGAAGATATGTCTGGTCGCGCTGGCTTTGATCGTGAAAGACGGAATGTCCCGCCGTGGGAGGATCGAGCCCTCGATTGGTCCAGAGCGCGCTGTTGAGGACATAAAATCGGAACTTGTCGCCGCCCGCCCCACCATACTCGAATGACGGATTCAGCGTCTCATTCGACCCGCCGAACATCTGGACGGAGCCGTAGGCAGGACGAGTTCCGCTTTTGGACGTGATATCAATGAGGGCGACGTTACGGTTGCCGAACTCAGCCGGCAACCCTCCCACCTGAATATCGGCCCGTTCCCAGCTTCGCGGCGAGATCACGTCCGTAAAGACCGAGCTGATCGTGTCTGGAATCGGCACTCCATCGATGCGGAATTGGAGTCCCCCATGCTCCTGATGGAGATGAATTTGTCTGAAGTTGTTTTGCGCCGCGCTGGGAAGGGTGTACAGCAAATCCGCGACGTCTTGATTATTGCCCCTCGGCAACGATTCGATGTCCTTTCGGCTGAGCGCATAGGTCTCGCTCGAGGACTTGTACTGCAGCGGCGGCAATGGAGAGACTACC
>VBOK01000122.1 GCA_005877565.1 Nitrospirota bacterium | reverse complement strand
TTCTCTCCTGTGGGAATGGGAAGGAACGTGATTGCATCGGGCGTGCGGGCCATGCCTGCTTCCATTGCTTCGATGAGCGCCGGCAGGTTCTCCCGGCCGGCCTTGGCCAGCGCTGCAATCCGGTAGCCGTGAATCTCGAGGGCGATCATGCCCATCCATGGATCGCTCAGCCCCTGAACGACGAGCGGCATCTTGAACGCTGCCGGGAAGGCCTTGCTTGCGGACAGCGCCTGGATCGCGGAGGCCTGCTGTACAGCGACGTACCGCTCGATGTCGGTCCGGACTTGCTGCTGGAGCCTGGCGACCGCCGGCGGGGGCAGGCCAAGCGTGGTGGGAAAATCCTGACTCTGCGCGGAGCCGGCGAGCGGAGCCTTTCCCGCGCCGCAACCGAACATGGCGAGCAGGAGCAACACGCACGCGAGGAGAGGAAAGGCCTTCGGCATGGAGACCAACGTCTCTATTCGATTTCTTCTCATAACGACCTGATGCATGAGACATTGGAACGGGATTGTCAACCTCCAGCGTCCCGGTTCGCCTTGCTTCGTTAAGCAAGATCATGGAGAATGCCTGCATGCCTGTCACGATCCAGCCGGATGACGAATTCAACCGTGCGCTCGTCCAGAACGTGCACCCGCCCGACTGGGTCAATCCGGAGCCGGCCGGCCGATATAACCTGGTGGTGATCGGCGCCGGCACGGCCGGCCTCGTGACGGCCGCCGGCGCGGCCGGGTTGGGCGCCAGCGTCGCCCTGGTCGAGAAGCACCTGCTGGGCGGCGACTGCCTCAACGTCGGGTGCGTTCCCTCGAAGGCCCTCATCCGGGCTTCGCGCGCCTGCGCGCAGGTCCGTGACGCGGCGGCGTTCGGCATCCGGATCAAGGGCGACGTGGACTACGACTTTGGAGCCGCGATGGCGCGTCTTCGGAAGCTGCGGGCCCTCATCAGCCAGAACGATTCGGTCCATCGCTACACCAAGCTGGGCGTGGACGTCTTCCTCGGTGAGGGGCGCTTCACGGGGCCTGACACTGTCGAGGTGGGCGGCAAGACCTTGCGGTTCGCCAAGGCCGCAATCTGTACGGGCGCGCGCGCCGCCGCGCCGCCGCTCCTCGGACTGGAGCAGACCGGCTACCTGACCAACGAGAGCGTCTTTTCGCTGACCCATCTGCCGCGGCGGCTAGCTGTGATCGGGGCCGGTCCCATCGGCTGTGAGCTGTCTCAGGCCTTCGCGCGGTTTGGGAGCCAGGTGACGGTCTTCGAGCGGATGGACTGCATCCTGCCGCGCGAGGATACCGATGCGGCTGACCTGGTCAAGCAGGCTATGGTCCGGGATGGCGTGCGGTTCATCTTTGGCGCGCAGGTCTTTCAAGTACTGCAGCACGGGGCCGAGAAGGTGCTGTATAACAAGGTGAGCGGGGTGATCGAAAATCTGACCTTTGATGAGATTCTGGTGGGAGTTGGACGAGCGCCGAATGTGGAAAGGCTCAACCTGGAGGCTGCCGGCGTGCTGTGCGATCAGGATGGGATCATCGTCAACGATCAGCTGCAGACCTCCAATCCACTGGTCTTCGCGGCCGGCGACGTCTGCTCAAAGTACAAGTTCACGCACGCCGCCGATGCCATGGCACGGATCGTGATCGCCAACGCCCTGTTCCGGGGCTGGCAGAAGGCCAGCGCGCTTGTGATTCCGTGGTGCACCTACACCGATCCCGAGCTGGCCCATGTCGGACTGTACGAGAAAGAGGCCAGAGGCCAGGGCTTGAACGTGCAGACCTTCACGTGGAAGCTCGACGAGGTGGATCGGGCCGTGCTGGACGGCGAGGAGAGCGGATTCGCTCGGGTCTTGGTGCGCAAGAGGACCGATAAGATCCTCGGCGCCACGATCGTGGCGGCACACGCCGGCGACATGATCAGCGAGATCACGCTGGCTATGACGAACAGGCTGGGGTTGGGCGACGTCGTGAAAACGATTCACCCGTATCCGACCCAGGCGGAAGTGGTCAGGAAGCTGGGGGATGCTTACAATCGCACACGCTTGACGCCGTTCGTGAAAAAGATCCTGGAAAAGTGGTTGTCCATAAGCAGGCGGGGCTGAATGCGATGGAAACCAAGCTCGACAAGGCGATGACCTCGGGCGTGCAGCCGGAGAACCTCAGATTCTTCGCTTTGCTCAGAATGACAACCTTCCTCCTTTGTTTGCCCTGGCCCGTCCATGCCGATTCCTCTTCCGTGCTCGAAGTTGGCAAATTCTCAGCCACCGCTCCCGGCGAGAATCTGCCGGACGGCTGGAAGCCGCTGACCTTCAAGAAGATCGAGAAGCACACGGTGTACACGGTGGTAAAAGACGGAGACACCGCCGCCGTCAAGGCGGTCAGCGAGGCGTCGGCCTCCGGCCTCACGCGGGAGATCAAGATCAATCTCAGGGAGTACCCGATCGTGCAATGGCGCTGGAAGGTGGCGAACGTCCTCCAAAAGGGGGACGTGACGCGGAAGGAGGGTGACGACTATCCGGCGCGGGTCTATGTCACCTTTGAGTATGACTCCTCCAAGGTGGGGTTCTTCGACAAGGCCAAATACGAGACAGTCAGGCTGCTGTACGGGCAGTATCCGCCCCTGGCCGCCATCAATTACATCTGGGAGAGCAAGGCCCCCAGAGGCACGGTGGTGCCCAATCCCTCTACTGACCAGGTCAGGATGATCGTGGTGGAGAGCGGCCCGGAGCGGCTCAATCAATGGGTGAGCGAGGAGCGCAACGTGTACGAGGACTACAAGAAGGCCTTCGGCGAGGAGCCATCGCTGATCTCAGGGGTGGCGATCATGACCGACACAGACAACACCGGCGAGTCGGCGACCGCCTATTACGGCGACATCATGTTCATGAAAGCGGCGAACTAACTCCGCGCATCACCCGCCCTTCCAACTCCGGAACCGCTGGATCAACTCATCACGGATCGCTGGCGGGATCGGCTCCACCGGTAGTGCGCCCAGAGTGCGGATCGTCAGGCGCATCTGGCGGAGATAGCGGCGGCAGCCGAAGCACATTCCCAAGTGCATCTGAAACCGCACCCACTCTACGAAGCTCAGGCTGCCTTCGAGGTAGTCGGTGATGGCCTCGGTGACTTCCTTGCAGGTCAGCTTGCCCGCCAGGTAGTCGATAACCTGGTTCTTGAGGTCGTCGCGGGTCATGTTGGGGAGTCGCCTCCTTCGAGATAACGCGCGAGGGCGCGTCGGACTCGTGACCGCGCGCGATGGAGCAGCACTCGTTGATTGGTCTCGCTGATCGCGAGGATGTTACAGACTTCCGCTGACGACAGTCCCTCCACATCACGCAAGGTAATGACCTTTCGCTGAGCCGGGGGAAGGCCGGCGATGGCCTTCTCGATCTGCGCGAGGCCTTCTTTGGAGAGCAGAAGTTTCTCCGGCGTGTCGTCGTCCCAGACGCCGGGAGGCTCGGCCCAATGATCGACCCAATAGCCCGTGCTGCGAAACCGGGCGGGGTCCACCGCGGGCTCGTCGGCATCCTCCGAGGAAGCGCCGAGCGGGGAGAACGGCACGCTCCGGCTTTCACGGACGCCTCTGGTCTTCGCTCTGTTGATCAGGATCCGATAGATCCAGGTCTTGAGCGACGAGCGGCCCTCGAACCGGCTCAGGCCTTCCAGCACGCCGAGCCAAGTCTCCTGGACGACTTCTTCGGCCACGGCATGGCTGGGCACGAAGGCCATCGCCAGCCGGAGCAGCGGGCTGTGATAGCGGTCCACCAGCGCGGCGAAGGCGGCCTCATCGCCGTTGCGGAGCGACCGGAGCTGCTTCGCGTCCTCCGGTGTCAGACCTGTCGGTGTGTCCTCCATGGGAAGGTCCGCATTGTACCGCTGTGGGCTAGTGTGGTATATAGTGCTACCTACGGTGGATTGATGGACGAAGAGAAAGGCTTCATTATCCGGGATCGTCGGGGCGGTGGAAGCGAGTCGGTGGAAAAGACCGACGACACCGCTGCGCAAACCCACGCCGCCCAACCTGCTGAGCCTGCCCCCAAGCAGCCGGTCCCGCCCATCAATTTCCTGTCGTTCGTCTACTCCTTGGGGACGTCTGCGCTGATGTGCCTCGGCGAGCCGGCCGGCGAGGGCGCGGCGGGGCAGGCCCCCAACCTTGCACAGGCCCAGGAGATCATCGACATCCTGACGATGCTGGAATCCAAGACCAAGGGCAATCTCACGGCGGAGGAAGACACGCTGCTGCAGGAGATGCTCTACGCCCTTCGCATCAAGTTCGTCGAGCGGGCCAAAGCACACAAATCCTGAAAAGGAAGCCCGGGTGGCACAACGGCGCCCTCTGATCCTCCTGGTCATCGCCCTCGCCCTCGTCGCGACGGGCACAGGCCTGACGGAGGGGCTTTTCCGGCAAGCCGACCAGCGTCCTGCTGAGCGCGTCCAGTCGCCCGTACTCGCCTCTCCCGGCCGCATCCCGCCAGCCCGAACCGTCCTGCCTGAACTTTCAGCGAGCGCCTTGGACACCGCAGCCCGCCGTGACGTGGCGCGGCTCAATAGCGAAGGGGTGGCTCTCTACGAGATCGGGCGCTTTGGCGACGCGCTAGCGAAGTTCGAGCAGGCGGCCGCGACGGATGCGACCGATCGGGCCGTACAGCGCAATCTGGCCTTGACGAAGGCGAGCTTGGCCTGGGTCCGTCTGGAGCGCGGAGAGCCTGATGAGTCCGTGCACGCCTTCGAAGAGGCGAACCGTCTCCAACCCCGCGAAGGAGCCGTGCTGCAGGGACTCGGCGCCGCCCATCTCTACCGAGGAGATGTGCACGAGGCCGAGGTCTTTCTCCAGCGAGCGCTCGAGGCGGATCCCACGCAGGTCCTCGCGCTCAAGCTGTTGGGGGAGATCGCCTACCGCCACGACGATCTGCACGCCGCCCGCGCGCGCTTCGAATCGGCGCTGCGGCTCGACCCATCCGATGCGGCGGTGCGGGAGCGTCTGGATCTGATCCTGGCCGAAGCCGGCGCCCAGAAAGAGGTTCGGCGGCTCGAGAGCCGGCACTTCACGGTGCGGTTTGAGAGGGAGCAGGGTGAGGCCCCGGCGCGGGTGGTCCTCGCTCGGCTGGAGTCGGCTCGCCAGGAGATCGGTCGCCGCTTGGGTGCGTACCCGGAGAGCAAGATCCCGGTCGTGCTCTCTGCGGGCGGTGCATTCCACGAGCATGCGCAGGCGCCGGACTGGGCGCAAGGGTTGTTTGACGGCAAGATCCGGCTGCCGGCGGAGGGCGCGACGCGCGACGGGGCGGCGCTGGAGCGGGTCCTCCGGCATGAGTACACGCATGCGCTCGTCCACGATCGGACGCGCGGCCGCGCGCCGGCGTGGCTCAGCGAGGGGTTGGCGATTGCGTGCGAAGGACGCGATACGGACCGCGAGCGACAGATCGTGCGGTCGTCCGACCATCTGATCCCCATCCGCGAGCTGCACGGCTCCTTCCTGACGCTCTCTCGAACCGAAGTCCCCCTCGCCTATGCCGAGAGCGCGGCGGTCGTGGAATATTTGCTGCGCCGCCACGGTGCACCGGCCATGCGCACGTTGCTGGCTCGATTAGGGGAGACGAAGGATTTCGCCGCCGCGTTTCATGACGCCACGGGAGCCACCTATACGGAGTTCCAAGCAGACTGGCTGCGCCATCTCATTGATTCCAGGGGGAACAGCGGCTAAGATGTCTGCCGTGACTCCACGTCGAACGCCGATCATGGCTCCCAAGACGGACGCCGACCGTCCGGGCCATCACCTGCGTCCCGTCCTGACCGTCCTGGCCTTCCTGGTCCCGATGGTCCTCCTGACCGTCTATTACTACGACCAGTCACAGCCCGCGCCGTTCGTCCCCAGCAACATCCTGATGCTGGCGCTCCTGAACGTGGACATCATCCTGCTGGTGGTGCTGGTCCTGCTGCTCTCCCGCAACCTGGTCAAGGCCTACTTCGAGCGGCGCCAGCGGCTGCTGGGTTCGGGCTTCCGCAGCAAGTTGATCGCCGCGTTCGTGGGCTTCACCCTGATCCCCACGCTCCTGCTCGTGGGGCTGGCCAGCGGGCTGCTGTCCCAGAGCATTGACAACTGGTTCGGGCAGGAGGTGGAGCACGCGCTGAAGGACTCGCAGGACGTGGCGCAGGCCCACCGGCGGGGCCACGAGGCGGTGACGGTGAACTCCGCGAAGGCGATCAGTCGGGAGATCTACGCCGATGGGTTGCTGGCCTCAGAGCACCGGGAGACGCTGGCGCTGGCCATGCAGCGCAAGCGCATGGAGTACGGGGTCAGCGGCGTCGAGGTCTACTCGGCCGCGAAACAACTGCTGACCCGCTCGGTGGACCCAAAGATTCCCCTTGTGGTCCTGGACTCCCCCGACAACAAGCTCGTGGAGAACGCCCTGGCCAGCGGCGAGGTCAAGTCGTTCCAGTTCATCGAGACCGGCGATTTGATCCGCGCCGCCGTGACCATCCCGTCGGCCAAGGATCCGTCGCAGGTGGCCGGCGTCGTCGTGGTGGACACGTTCCTGCCGGAGGCCCTGGTGGCGAAAATGGACCGCGTCACCCAGTCCTACAGGAACTTCAAGGAGGCCATGACCTACAAGGATCCCGTCAAGGCGCAGTACATCTCGCTGGTCGTGGGTCTCGCGCTGGTGATCATCCTCTCGGGCACGTGGTTCGGGTTCCAGATCGCCAAGGGGATCACCGTGCCCATCCAGAAGCTGGCGGAAGGCACGCAAGCGGTCGCGGCGGGCGATCTGAACTTCCGGATCACCGTTAAGGCCAACGACGAGATCGGTGTCCTCGTGGACTCCTTCAACCGCATGACCAGGGACCTGCAGGCCAGCAAGGCGCAGTTGGAGCGGGTGAACACCTCCCTCCAGCAGTCCAACATCGAGCTGGACCGCCGGCGCGCCTACACGGAAACGGTCCTGGACAACATCGGCAGCGGCGTGGTCTCCGCGGATGCCGCCGGGCGGATCACGACCTTCAACCGTGCGGCCGAGCGCATCCTTGGGCTGAAAGGGGAGGAGATCCGCGGCCGGCTCTTGACTGACGTGTTCAAGCCGCTGGGCTTGGAGATGTTCACGGACCTCGTCGAGCGGATGCGCACCGGTGAGCGGGAGACCCTGACTTCGAGGACCTGTCGGCCCTCATCAAGGCGCAGAAGGCCGCTGCCTGGCAGGAAGTGGCGCAACGGATCGCGCACGAGATCAAAAATCCACTCACGCCGATCCAGCTCTCCGCCGAGCGCCTGCGCAAGAAGTTCCTGGAGGGAGCGCCGGATTTCAACGACATCGTGGAGCAGTCTACGCGGACGATCGTCAACGAAGCCAGCGGCCTCAAGCAGATGGTGGACGAGTTCTCGAAGTTCGCGCGGATGCCGGTCCCGGTCATGGAGCGCCGGTCGCTCCACGATACGATCAACGACGTGGTCCTGCTCTACAAGGGAGTGCACCGCGATATCGAGTTCCTGACCGATCTCGACGAGCACCTGCCTCCGATCATGATGGACCGCGAGCAGATCAAGCGGGTCTTCGTCAACCTCTTCGACAACGCCATCCAGGCGATGAACGGCAAAGGGCGTCTCTGGGTGACCACACGCTATGCGGCCAGGGACGGGAAGGTCGTCATCGAGGTGGCCGACGAGGGCGCCGGTATCCAGTCTGGTGACCAGGAGAACCTGTTCCTGCCCTATTTCTCCAAAAAGAAGACCGGCACGGGCCTCGGGCTGGCCATCGTACACCGCATCATTTCGGACCACAACGGCCGCATCCGGGCCGCCAACCACGTCCCGAAAGGGGCGGTCTTCACGATCGAACTCCCGGCTTGATCCCGGCGACAGCCATGCCGAACCATATCCTGATCGTGGACGACGAGCCGGCGATCCTCGACACGCTCTCGGGCATCCTGCAGGACGAGAGCTACGAGGTCTCCGTGGCGAAGGGCGGCCAGGAAGCCCTCAAGATCATCAAGGCCGATTCCCCTCCCGACCTCGTGCTGCTCGACATCTGGATGCCCGATCTGGACGGCATCGAGACGCTCCAGCGCGCGATGGAAGTCCACCCGCGCCTGCTGGTCGTCATGATGTCCGGGCACGGGTCCATCGAATCGGCGGTCAAGGCGATCAAGCTCGGCGCCTACGACTACATCGAAAAGCCGCTCTCCCTGGAAAAGATCACGCTGCTCGTCAAGCACGCCCTGCACGAGCGCCGGCTGGAGCTGGAGAACCGGGACCTCAGGGAACGGGCCGGCCGGCGGTTCAAGCTGGTGGGCGAGAGCGTGGTTATGGTCGAGCTGCGGCGCCAGATCGCCACGGCCGGACCGGCCCCGAGCCGTGTGCTGATCTCCGGGGAGAACGGGACCGGCAAAGAGCTCGTCGCACGGGGGATCCACCTCGAGAGCCCTCGGGCCGACAAGCCGTTCATCGAGGTCAATTGCGCGGCCATCCCCGAGACCCTGATCGAGAGCGAGCTCTTCGGGCACGAGAAGGGCGCGTTCACCGGCGCAACCTCGATGCGGCGGGGCCAGTTCGAGCTGGCCGACGGTGGGACGCTGTTTCTGGACGAGGTCGGGGACATGAGCCTCGCGACGCAGGCCAAGGTGCTCCGGGTTCTGCAGGAGCAGCGGTTCCTGCGGGTCGGCGGGACGAGGCCGATCAAGGTGGATGTGCGGGTCATCGCGGCGTCCAACAAGAATCTCGTCGAGGCGATCCGCAGGGGGACGTTCCGCGAAGACCTCTACTTCCGGCTCGCGGTCCTGCAGATCGACGTGCCGCCGCTGCGCGAGCGCCGCGAGGACATCCCCGCGCTGGTCTCCCACTTCATGCAGGTGAACATGGAGGAGCAGGGGCTCCGCCCGCGTGAGATCTCGGAAGAGGCGCTGGACGTGCTGGCGCGGCACGACTGGCCGGGGAAC
>VBOK01000121.1 GCA_005877565.1 Nitrospirota bacterium | reverse complement strand
CAGCAGGTTCTCCCGTTCCTTGTCTTCCGGGTCGTAGAGCAACTTCTTGATTTCCTCGTCGCTCAACGGCTTCATGATCGGCCCGACCGGCTTCAGCTTCCGCCTGGCCTGACGCTTCGCCTCTTCCGGATCGACCGGCTGCGAAGTCTCCTCCTCCCTTCCCGCTTTGTTGGTTTTCTTCTTCTGATCGTCGGTATCCATAACGTACTCCCTTAGAATACCGCTGTGACTATCTCCCGCAGGCTACGATGCATGTCGGCGTCGTCCGTGATGGGCCGGATGATCGCCGCCTCGCACGCGGCCTGGGGTCTGACCCCGCTTTTGATCAACTGTCCGGCATAGATCAGCAGCCTGGTGCTGACCCCTTCTTCCAACCCATGGTTCTTGAGATTGCGGACCTTCTCGCCGACCGTGACCAGGCCCACCGCGATCTCCTTGTTCACGCCGGCCTCGCGCTCGATGATGCGGGCTTCCAGATCCCGCGGGGGATACGAGAACTCGATCGCCATGAAGCGCTGTTTGGTACTCTGCTTGAGATCCTTCAGCACACTCTGGTAGCCGGGGTTGTACGAGAGGACCAGCAGGAAATCGTCCACCGCCTGGACCATCTGCCCCTTCTTCTCAATCGGCAGGAGTCGCCGGTCGTCGCTCAGGGGATGGATGATGACGGTCGTGTCCTTGCGGGCTTCGACGATCTCGTCCAGGTACACGATCGCGCCGTGCTTGACTCCTAGCGTCAGCGGGCCGTCCACCCAGACGGTCTCATCGCCTTTGAGCAGGAAGCGCCCGACCAGGTCAGAGGCGGTGAGGTCCTCATGGCAGGCCACGGTGATCAAGGGACGGCCCAGCTTGTGCGCCATGTACAGGATGAACCGGGTCTTCCCGCAGCCGGTCGGGCCTTTCAGCATCACCGGCATCCGCGCCACGGCGGCCGCCTTGAACAGCCCGATCTCGCCGTTCACCTCGGCGTAGAACGGCTCGGCCTTCACGCGGTACTGCTCGATCCCCTGCTCCAATCCTTTCGTCACCAGCTTCTCCCCCACCGGCAAACTCAGTGTCCTATAATATAGGAGATGGCGGTCCTCCCACAACTCCTTCGTTTACGCGGCTCCCCTGCGGCACTTGCTGCGACGTTGCTCCTCGCCTCAGGATGCGTCTACTCCGAGTTGGTACCCACTGACATGGAAGCTCAGATCGCGCGGGACATTCCCTTCGAATCCATCAAAGCAGAGCCGGAGAAATTCAAGGGACGCGTGGTCGTCCTCGGTGGCAAGGTGCTGAGCGCGAAGCGGCTGAAGGAAGGCACGCAGATCGAAGTGCTCCAACTGCCATTAGATAAGGCCGACGCGCCGATCATGACCCTCGTCCAATCCAAGGGCCGCTTCCTGGCCTACCAGGAAGGGTTCCTCGACCCCGCCACGCTGCCAGCCGGCACGGCCATCTCCATGATTGCTGAGGTTATGGGAAGCAAGACGCTCCCCCTCGACGAAGTCGAGTACACCTATCCGACAATGAAAATCCGCATGCTCAAGGTCTGGCCGGAGAACCGCTACGTCCGCCCGTGGCCCTACCCTTATTATCCGTACCTCTACCGCTACCCGTACCATCCCTTCTATCCCTATTGGTGGGATCCTTGGTACTAGCCTTACGCGGGGCCTATCGCCTGTGGCGGCGGGGTGACGGCCAGCGGGCGCCCGGGCGGAGCGCAGCGCGCCGTCTGTGTAGGGGCACGCCCCCTGTGGGTGCCCATTACAGGGCGGTCACGGGGGACCGCCCCTACGGCGATAGGACCCGCACTTTCATGCCGGGCTCACGATGTACGATTCAACCAGCCGGAGCGGATGGTAGGTAAACTTGGCGCGGCGGAGGCCTTCCACTCCGGAATCGTCCATCGTGTTGATCAGCTCGTAGGACTCCAGCTCGCGGCAGAACTCGCGGAAGATATACGCTCCGAGTCCCTTCACATGCCGGTCGGCGATCTCGAACAAGATGCAGAACGTCGTTGCGTTGAGCGGATAGCCGAACGTGTAGGCCGCGATCCGTCCTTCGACCTCAACCACGCGCCCAATGAGACCTGAATCAGCAGCGTGGGTGAGGCCATTTCGGTGAGCGTGCTCGGCATCGGCGGCCAGATGCGTGGCGAGATCGGAAGCGCCATCGTATTTCACTCCCTGCCGCCACTGCTGAAACAAGGCCAGACAGGCACCCGCGTCGTCAGGCCGAAATGGGCGATAAAGTAGGTGCGCGTGGGCGACGCAATGGTTGTAGGCCACGCGCTGGCTCTTGTAGCGATTGCCCCGCAACGCGACCAGCTCGGCCCGCCGATAGACATAGTCCGGCCCTTTGGGCGCCACGCGATAGCCTTTTTCGCGGCACCGAGCGGCCAGGCTCTCCGGCGCATTTTCGATGCGGGTGAGGGCCGGCGTCCGATTCCGCTTGGACAACAACTCGAACGCCTTGGCCATGGCCGGACCGCAGGGATCGGGCCCGATGGGCGGCAGCGCCAGGAAACTGCCGTCCTGATTGCATGCGAACAGGCAGAGATGCCCCTCCAGTTCCGTCCACTCGTACCGAAGAAGGCCCTGCCAGACGAGATGAAAGGGAAAGGAATAGGCGGCTAGTGGATCGCCGGACACGGCATGCGCGGCCAGCGCGTCTTCGAATCGAGGACGATCTGCCAGAGAAAAGGGGACAGATTTGCTTTCAGCGGTAAAAGTGCGGGGCACTCCCCTTGAAAATAAATCTGTCCCCTTTTCTTGCAGGCCTTGGGTCAGGCGGTTGAGCCGTCGCAGCACGATCACGTCATCCTGATACGCGCCGATCAACTGCGGGTTCGCGAGAAAGATCCGGACAGTGTCCTCGGATTCCAGCAGCGCAGCGGTCCGCTCCACGTAGGCCAGCGACTCGGCGGATTCCAGGTTGTCGCGGATGAACGGACACTTGCTGTCCCAGCCCATCACCACATCGGCATGGTCGCGGTCCCACATCACCGCGACCGGATAGAGCCGGCAATCCAGGGGACGGTCCTCGTAGATACCGCACTGGCCGGTCTCCGGTTGAAAGGCCGGGCACCGGTATCCCTCGCCATGGGGCACCACCGCGACTTTCGAGCCCGCGTGATCCGGAAAGGCGTCCGGCGAGATCCCGCGCGCGACGGCTGCTTGAATTTCCTCCCGCGTGAAGTAGGGGCGCAGCGGACTGTCGCGCTCCGGAAACCGGCAGCAAACGTCGCAAGCGAAGCAGACGCGGCTGGGCACGATCTGCTCGACGACACGAATATCCATCGGTGGATCATTGTACAGCATGGTGCCGGACCCCACCAGCAGGGCCTGCGCCCCTTGTTCCCCATACCCCGGCATGGTAGGATGAGGACATCCTTTGCAAGGAAGATGGGAGTGGACGCAACACAGAACCCCGGAGCGTCGCTGATACGCCGTGTCCAGGATGCCCTCAACGGGATCCGCCCCGCGCTGCAGATGGACGGCGGCGACTGCGAACTGCTCGAGGTGTCGCCTGACGGCACCGCCAAAGTCCTTCTCAAGGGCACGTGCACGGGATGCCCGTCCTCCAGCATGACCGTGACCATGGGCATCGAGCGCCGGCTGAAAGCCAGTGTCCCTGAAATCACACGAGTCGTGGCGGTCTAACCATCCGTCGTCGGAGTGATGGAGCGCGCACCCACACTGCCTGGCTCACCGCCGACCGAGCTGCTCCCTGCAACCTCCCGTGAGCACAGTCGCCACGTGCGGACTCGCCTCATGGAGGCAGGCCTGCACGACGGCGCCACATGGCGCATCTCTCCGACGCCGTTCCTCCTCACGTCAGCCGACCTGTCCGCCATCCAGTCGCTGGGGCAGCACCTCCTGCGATTCACACACGCGCTGAACCGCCTCTACTACGAGAGCGTCCGCGGCGCGCAGCCCACGTGGGTGGCCGATTATCTGGATCAGGGTAAGCCGCCCGACCTGATCGCCTACGCGCGCATGAACCGGTTCCGCACCGCGCTGCCGGGCGTCATCCGTCCGGACCTGATCCTCACGGAAGACGGGTTCATGATCAGCGAGCTGGATTCCGTCCCCGGCGGCATCGGGCTCACCGGGTGCATGGGCCAAGCCTACACCGACCTTGGCTGGCCTATCATCGGCGGCCGCGACGGCATGGTCGCGGGCTTCGCCCGGATGATCCGCAGTCTTCATGAAAGTCGGGAGGGGGCCCATTCACCCGTTGCATCTGCGGAGCAACGGGTACCCGCTCCCCTCCCGAACCCACCACAGCCTTCTGCAGCACGTCTCGCTATCGTTGTTTCCGAAGAGTCCAAGGACTACCGTTCGGAGATGCTATGGCTCGCGGCCCGTCTGCGGGAGGCCGGCCTGCCGGCGCAGACCGTGTCACCCGATGATGTGATCTTCACCGAAGAGGCTTTGTTTCTGGCCGGATCGACTCCCCTCACCGCTCTCTACCGGTTCTTCGAGCTCTTCGATCTGAAAAACATTCCGAAGAGCGAGTTGATCATGTACGCCGTCAAGAAGGGCCACCTCGCGCTGACGCCCCCCATGAAGCCATGGCTCGAAGAGAAGATGGCCTTCGCATTGGTACACCACCCCGCGCTCGAGCCCTTCTGGACTCACGAACTCGGCGCGGACACCTTCGAGCTGCTCCACCGCTTGATGCCGAAAACCTGGATCCTCGACCCGCGGCCGGTCCCGCCGCATGCCGTCATTCCCGGCCTGACGGTGGACGGGCACAGCGTCTCCGACTGGAAGGTCCTGGCCAGTCTCGGGCAGAAGGGTCGCCGCTTCGTCATCAAGCCCTCGGGCTTTTCCGAACTGGCATGGGGCTCGCGCGGCGTGTCCGTGGGCCATGACCTGCCGCAGACCGAATGGGCCGCTGCGTTGGAGGCGGCCCTGGCGTCCTTCCATCAGGTCCCGCGCATCCTCCAGGAATTCCGCAAGGGACGGCATGTCGCCGTGAGCTATCACGACCCCGTCACGGACGAGATCGTGCCCATGCCCGGGCGGGTCCGACTCTCGCCGTACTACTTCATCGCCGGCGAGGTAGGTACGGAAGGGGCGTCCGCGGGGCCCCCTTCCGCTAAGTCGGTGGAACTGGCCGGCATCCTGGCGACCGTGTGCCCCTTGGACAAGAAGCTGATCCACGGCATGACCGAGGCGGTCATGGCGCCCTGCACCCTCGCTTAAAATGATGACGTTCTACCACGTGAACTGGTGCCCCGAATGCCTGATCGTCCGCGAGAAGCTGGAGGAACTGGGTCTCCAATACGAGAGCGTCATCGTGCCCGACATGCGCCCGTTCCGGAAACAGGTCTTCGAGGTGTCGGGCCAGTACTACGTGCCGGTGCTCAAGGACGGCGATAAGGTATTCAGCGAGACGCGCGACATCCTGTCCTACTTGGAGACCACGTACGGGCGGCAGGCCACCCCTTCATAAAACAACCTGAGAGGTAGGCACTTTATGGAAACCTGGCGACAGGCCTTGGCGAAGAGCATCACCAAACCCGAGGAGCTGGCCAAGCATCTGGACGTGGACCCGGACGCCATCGCCGACGTGGTGGCGGAGTACCCGATGCGCATCACCCCCATGTGGATGCAGCTCATCCAGGAGCGAGGTGACGCGTTCTGGCGCCAGGTGGTCCCCGAACCGGAAGAGCTGACCGACGACAGCCCGGCGGACGATCCGCTGCACGAGGACCTGGACAGCCCGGTGCCCCACCTCGTGCACCGCTATCCCGATCGCGTCCTGTTCATGGTCACCAACCAGTGCCCGATCTACTGCCGGTTCTGCACGCGCAAGCGGCTGGTGGGGAAGCCCGGCTTCCTCAAGCAGGGCGAGCTGGAGCGCGTGATCGAGTACCTCCGGGCGCACACGGAAGTGCGGGACATCATCCTCTCCGGCGGCGACCCGCTGCTCCTGCCGGACCATCTCCTGGAGCGCATCCTCCAGGCGTTGCGGACCGTGCCGCACCTCGAGATCATCCGGATCGGCACGCGCGTGCCGGGCAGCCTGCCCGAGCGGATCACGCCGGAGCTCTGCGCGATGATCAAGGAGTACCACCCGATTTACATGAACCTCCACTTCAACCACCCGGACGAGCTGACGGCGGAGGTCAAGGCGGCCTGCGGCCGGCTCGCGGATGCGGGCGTGCCGCTGGGTGCACAGACGGTGCTGCTCAAGGGCGTCAACGACGACCCCGCCGTCATGCTGCGCCTCGTCCACCAACTGCTGCTGGCGCGGGTGAAGCCCTACTACCTCTACCAGGCCGACCTGACTCGCGGGACCAACCACCTGCGCACCACGGTGGAGACCGGCCTGGAGATCATCAAGGCGCTGCAGGGGCACACGAGCGGCATGGGCGTGCCGCACTTCGTCATTGACGCGCCGGGCGGTGGCGGGAAGATTCCTCTGCTGCCGTCCGATTATCTCGTGAGCCTCACGCCGGAGCAGGCCACCCTCACCAACTATGAGGGGAAGACCTACATCTACCCGCAGCCAACCCAGCCGGACGGCAACGGCAAGCGGCGCGAGCTGCCCATGGTCGCAGCGCCCTCCACCGCCTCGGCTACGTCAACAGGTTGTCACATGGCCGATGCCATGCTGGGATAACACGTGCCCGCCTCGGCCCCCAGACGGGAACGTCAGCCGCGCCTGCGTGGCGTGCTGGCCTCGCAGCAGCTCCGCCGATTGGTCCGCGACGGCGCGATCGCGGCCAAGTCCCCGGTCGAGGAGCGGCAATACCAGCCGGCCAGCCTCGACTTGCGCCTCGGCGACACTGCCTATCGCATGCTCAGCAGCTTTCTGCCGGAGCAGTCGGCCATCGCCCAGCGGCTCACGGTGCAGGATCTCTTCCAGGCCGACCTTGTCATGTACGAGCTGGATCTCCGCAGGGGCGCAGTCCTGGAAAAAGGGCATGTCTAC